>JBKJXG010000056.1:0-8610 GCA_046716525.1 Solirubrobacterales bacterium | reverse complement strand
CCTTCGGCGGACCCGGCCGAGACGGCGGCCGAGGCCGTGGCCGAGCACTGCACCGCGCTGATCGGCGCCGCGGGCGATGCCTGCGTCGCCGTGAAGCCCCAGCTCGCCTGCTTCGAGCGGCTCGGGTGGGCCGGCTGGCGCGCCCTAGAGCAGGTGATCGAGGCCGCGCACCGGGCGGGGCTGTTGGTGGTCGCTGATGGCAAGCGGGGCGACGTCCCGGTCAGCGCGGCCGTTTATGCCGATGCCCTGTTCGGCTGCACCGCCACGCCCTGGGGAGAGGTCGACGGCCTCGGCGCCGACGCCGCGACTGTCAATCCTCTGATCGGCGCCGATGCGCTCGAGCCGCTGATCGCCGCCGCCGAGACCACCGGCGCGGGCCTGTTCGCGCTGGTGCGGACATCGAACCCCGGCGCGGCGGACATCCTCGACCTCGTGACCAGCGATGGATCCGTGAGCGAGCATCTGGCGCGGATGGTGGCCGCGTCTGCCGGCCGCCTCATGGGCGAGTCCGGGCTCTCGGGAATGGGAGCCGTGGTCGGCGCCACCGAGCCCGAGCACCTGGGGCGCCTGCGCGAACTGATGCCGAACTCGATCTTCCTCGTTCCTGGCGTCGGGGCTCAGGGCGGCAGCGCGACCGATCTCGGCCCAGCGTTCTCCAGTCATCCCGCTTCGGTTCTCGTTCCTGCTTCACGGTCGATCGCGGGCGCGGTGGACCCCGGTGCGGCGGCGGCCGAGCTGCGTGATGCGCTCTGGGCCGTTTCGCAAAGTGCCGCCCGCTGAGCCTGCGGTGTCTCCCGTACGGCCGATGAGCACCTACGATTCGCGGGGCCATGGATCCGAGCGGTCGCGAGACCAAGCCGACGAATTGGACGGCGCGAATCCTTGCGCCGCTGGTCCTCGTCGCTGCGCTGGCGGCGATCGTGATCGTGGTCAGTGGCTCGATGGGTGCCTCGGAGGACTCCGAAACCTCGTCCGATCGGTCCGAGACTGCCGAGAGCGGCTGCCAGCCCGACGCCGATCAGGCGGTCGAGGATGGCTACTACGTGATCACCGCCGAGGACACGTCGGGCCTCAGCGGCGTTGCGCAAAAGACATGCGTCCCGCTCGAGCGGCTGGTCGAGCTCAACCCGAATCTCGACCCGCAGGCGATCCAGGTCTCCAACTGCGTCGACCTGATCACCGACGGCTGCAGGGCCCTCAGCTCCGGCTAGCGGCGATCGGGTTCGTCGCGCTGGCGCTGGTCGCGGCCAGTGCGGCGCCCGCGTTCGCAGCCGATCCGGCGCCACAGCCGTCGGCTCGTGCCTGGATCCTGATCGACGCGCGCGACGGCGAGGTGCTCGCCGCGCACAAGGCGAGAAGCTCGTATCCAATCGCCTCGACGACGAAGCTGATGACCGCCTTCGTCGCTCGCCGTGAGCTGCGACTGACCCAGACGGTGGTCGCTCCCGCCTATCAAGCCCTCGCAGCCGAATCGCTTCTTGGACTGCAGGCCGGCGAGCGAATCGAGGTCCGCGACCTGCTCTACGGGCTGCTGTTGGTGTCGGGCAACGACGCCGCCGTCGCGCTCGCGCTGGCATCGTCGGGGACCGAGCAGGCCTTCGTCGAGGAGATGAACCGCGTCGCCGAGAGACTCGGACTCGAGCGCACGTCTTATGCGAATCCGATCGGCCTCGACGAGGAGGGAAACTTCTCCAGTGCACGCGACCTCGCCACGCTCGCGGCCCGGCTCGAGCGCGATCGGCTGTTCCGGCGCATCTTCGACACGGCCGAGACGACGATCCAAAGCGGTGCGATGCCGCGCCCGCTGCTGAACCGAAACGCGCTCGTTCGCACCGTGCCCTACGTCACCGGCGTCAAGACCGGTTACACGCTCGGCGCCGCCAACGTGCTCGTGGGTTCGGCCGAGCGCGACGGGGTCGAGCTCATCTCCGTTGTGCTCGGGGCGCCGACCGAACCCGACCGCGACGCAGGCACACTGGCGCTCCTCGACTACGGCTTTTCGCTGTATGAGCAGCGCACGCCAGTGAGTCGAGGCGACCCCCTGGCCGAGCTCGCGATTGAGGATCGTGAGCTCGAAGTGGAGTTGGCGGCGACCGAAGACCTCGCCGTGACGCTGCGCCGCAACCAGCGAGTCGACGTGTCAGTCGACGCGCCTCGCCAGGCCCGGGGACCGATCAGCAAGGGCGAGCGGATCGGCAAGGCGGTCGTCAGCGTCGATGGCGAGCAGGTCGCGACTGTGGCGCTGGCCGCGACCCGCAGCGCTGCCGCTGCCAGCCTCGTCGAGCGCTACGACGCCGTGGTGCCAGGACCCAGGGCGGTGGCCTGGCTGCTCGCGATACTCGCTCTGGCGCTCGTCTTCCTCGGCGGGCTGCTGCTTTGGGACCGGCACCGGCTGACGGCGACCGGCTAGCCTGCGAGGCATCGGAGGAGAGCTCCACTGATTCTCACGGTCACCCTGAACACCGCCATCGACCGGACCGTCGCGGTTCCCAACTTCCGCCTGGGCCAGCGTCACCGCGCGGTGGAGGCGCGGACGATGGCAGGTGGCAAGGGCGTGAACATCGCACGGGCGCTGCGAATGCTTGGCAGCCCGGTGATCGCCACCGGGCTTGCCGGCGGAGCGAGCGGGACTCGTCTGCTCGACCATCTTCGTGAGGAAAGCGTGCTGACGGCGTTCACCCGGATCGCCGGCGAGACCCGGACCAACCTCGCCGTCGTCGATCCGACCACGGGCGAGCAGACCGAGATCAACGACCGCGGGCCCGAGATCTCCGAGCAGGAGGCCGAGCGTTTCATCGAGCGCCTGCTCTACCTGGCGCGGGGAGCGTCGATCTGCGTGCTGGCGGGGAGCGTGCCGCCGGGCGTGTCGGAGGACGTCTACTTCCGGCTCGTGACCGAGCTGCGCGCTCTCGGAGTGCTCACGGTCCTCGATGCCGACGGCGAGCACATGCGCGCCGGGCTGCGAGGGGAGCCCGCTGTGGTTGCGCCCAACCTCGGCGAGGCGGAGGAGGCGGTTGGCCAGGAGTTCAACGACGCCGCCGACCTCGCGCTGGGGCTGACCAGTTTGCTCGAGATGGGTGCCGGCGAGGCAATCATCACCTCCGAGGCCGGCTGCGTCGCCTTCGTCGGCGAGGGGCCGGATCGCCGCGGCTACGAGGCTCGGATCGATCAGCTCGAGCCGGTGGCCACGGTTGGTTCCGGCGACTGCTTTCTCGCCGGCTACGTCGCCGCCCGCTTCGAGGGCGCGAGCCCGCGCGAGTGCTTGGCGCTCGGTGTTGCCTGCGGCGCCGAGTCGACTCAGCACTTCGGCGCCGGCACCGTCGATCGCAAAGCGGCCGAGCGGCTGCTGCCCCGGGTCGAGGTGCGCGAGCTCTCGGTCGCCGCCGAGGTCATCTGAGCCTCGAATCGCGGACGATCTTCCTCGCCTGCGCGAAGAAGGCGACGACTGCGACGGCCCAGAGCCCGAGCATGACCGGGACATAGACCGAGACGATGCCGGCGTTTTCCCATGGCGCCAGGTAGACGGCGATCGTCGGCATCAACAGCACCAGCTGCAGTGCTGCGACCTCGCGCACGTAGCCGGCGATCAAGAGGAACGGCAGGCCCCAGACCGCGTAATGGACGAAGAGATTCGGGCTGAACGCGTAGACGCCGAGCCAGAGCAAGACCGCAGCGTCGCTTGCGCGAGGGCGAAAACGCAGCGCGAACAGCCCGATCGCGCCCAGCGCAGCGAGCGAGATCAAGCCGTCGACCTCAGCGAGCTTCTGGCTGGCGTCGCTGAGACCTACCGGAGCGCCCAGCAGCCAGAGATCGGCCAGGCCCGGCTGCACCAGCAGCGAGATGCCGGCGACGCCGGGGGCGCCGGAGTAGCCGAGGATCTCGCGAACGCCGTCGAAGTCGGCTATCGCGAACGGCAAGATCAGCGCAAGCGGAACCGCGACCGCCGTAGCCGACAAGGTCAACGCCTCGCGCAGTGAGCGCGCCGAGGGCAAGAGCGCCAGCAAGAGCAACAGCGGCACGGTCTTGATCGCGGCGCCGATCCCAATCAGCAGACCGGCGGAGACGGCGCGCGCCCCGGTGGGCCTGCTCTCCCACACGATCAAGGCGGCGACAGCCGGCAAGAAGGCGATCGAGTCGATCTGACCGTGGTAGCCGGAGACGGCCATGAACGAGGGGCCGAGGGCAATCAGGCCGGCGGCCGCCAGACGCGTGGACTCGGTCTGGCCGCGCCGGCCGAGGTAGAGGTAGACGAGCAGCGCGAGGGCCGCATCGGCAACGATCGAGGGCAGCTGGATGAGGCCGTGGAAGGGAAGGCCGAGCGTGCTCTCGCCCGTTGCGCTGACCAAGATCCAGGCAAAGAAGCCGGGCGGATACGGCCATCGCAGAGCCTCGATATCGCCGATCGGCAAGACCAGCGAGCTGTAGAGCGCCAGCGGATCGCGTTGCAGCTGCGCTTCGACGATCGCGTAGGAGTTGATGTCGAAGGCGACCCCGTAGGTGGAGAAGGCGACGACCACCCTGACCGCGAGGCCGAGGCCGATCATCAGCCAGAGCGCGCGAGATGCCGGCAGCCAGGTCGCCGGTCGCCTACTGACCATCGACGCCACTGCCGATCGGGGCAAGGAGCACGAAGCGGGAGTCCTCGGCGATCGGGGCGTAGTCCGCCTCGGTCGCCCAGGCGATGTCGTCGGTAGTGGCCGTGAACGGCAACGGCTCGCGACCGATCAGCAGGAGCTCGTAGCGGTGCTGCCTCAGTTGCGCCGCGAACTCGGTGCTCGTCTGCGGCGCGCGAAAGGCACCGTCGACGAAGCTGCCCACCGTGGAGACCTCGTTTTCGGGCCGTGGCCCGAACAGGGGATAGATCGGCGACAGCGAGCCGACCTTCCAGGCACCGGCAATGCCGATGCGTGAGCCAGGCGCCGCCAACGCCAGCGCCCGGTCGAGCGCGGGACCGCCGCCGCGGTAGCGATCCTCGAAGAAACGCTGCTGGCCGATGTGTCCGCTGACTGCGAGCGCGATGCCGACGGCAAGTCCGCCCGCGAGGAGCGCTCTGCGGCGAGGGCCCACACCGGCCTCGCGGTGGTGCCACAGCGCGAACCCGGCGCCGGCGGCGACGCTGACGGCAACAGCGCCGAGCAGTAGGTCTTGCATCCGGAGATCGATTCCTCGGCGCAGGCCATCGGCGACGCCGCAAAGCAGGATCAGCTCGGCGAGCAAGCGACCCCGTCGTAGCCGCCCGACGGCCCAAGCGAGCGCGGGCGCCGCCAGCAGCGCCGCGGGGAGGAGGTAGCGCGTGTTCGACCCGGCCCCGATCGGCGCCCCGTCGAAACCGAGGGCCGTGTATGGCGTGACCACGTAGGCGACGACGCACGCCAGTACTGCCGTCAGGAGCCAAATCACGGTGGGCTCGCGCTCCCGCAGCAAACGGGCGCCGGCGAAGACCGCACCGGCGCCGAGCACCGCCGCACCGAGGCCGAGTGTGGCGCCCAGGGCCGGGAGCAGGTAGTCGCTCCACGCGTCCCAATCGGTCAGGTAGTGCGAGATCGCGAAGCCGACGGCCTCGCGGGCCGGGTCGGGCGGCGCCTCGAACACCGAGATCCCGAGGACGTTGACGTCGACGGGGAACAGCGGATTGCCCGACTCGGCCCAGTTGCGAATCAGCCAGAAGCCGCCACCGAGCGCGACCACACCCGAGAGGCGGGCGAGATCGGCGAGAACCCGGCTGCGGTCGCGCTCGGCGATCAGACGGCATATCGACCAGGCGGCGATCAGCGCGACAACGCAGGAGACGCCATACCAGCGCGAGCCGAACGCGAGCCCGAGCCCGACGCCTGCGAGAACGAGGTCCGACATAGCCGCGGTACGAGCGTGACGAACGAGGAAGGCGAGGCCGGCGGCAAACGTCGCGACCAGGAAAGCGTCGGGCGTCACCGTGTTGACGACGTAAAGGGTCGAGGCCGGGATCGCCAGGGCCGCCGCCGCCGTCAGCGCCGAGGCGCCAAGCGGGGCTCCAAGCTCGCGGCCGGCGACGACGAGCCCGAGACCGGCAAGCATGAACAGCGGCAAGTTGACGAAGCGGATCAGGAAGTCGCCATGCCAGGGCAGGATCGCACCGAGCTGGAAGAGGTTGCCGTTGGCCGGGTAGTTGCCCTGCGCTTGGTCGGGCAGGAACTGATCGATCTGCCAGATCGATCCCGTCTGCAGCCAGCGAGCGATGGTGGGCAGATGAAAGTTGAGCGGGTCGACACCCAGTGCGGGCACGGTCGCAAGCTGTGCGAGGGTCGCCAGGAGATACACCGCGACCGAGCCGACGGCGAGCGCGGCGATCGCGCGCGACAAGCCGGGTTCCGCGGCGGGCGCCGGCTCGGGCACGGGCACCTGCGGCGACGGCCTGCGCCGAGCCGCGACGATTACCGCGGCGAGCAGGCCTACCGCGATCATCGGCACCGAGCCGCGGCCGAGGATGCCGAGCCCGGTGGCGACGAGGTGGACCGCGACCACGGCGGCGATCGCGAGCAGCCCCGCCGCGAGTACGCGCTCGCACGACCGCAGTCGCGGCGTCCACGCGCTGGTGGCGAGGACTGCGCCGATCCCGGCCGCGGTCACGGTGATCGAGAACAGCAGCAGGCCGACGAGGTAATCGCCGAGCGGCATCGGCGCTCTTCTACCACTCGCCGCTCGCCGCGGGCGGCGGGGCAGTGCCCAGTCCGCGATGATCGCGACGCGATGGCATCGTCACTCAGGCAGGGCCTGCGCCGGGTTCCCCGTGCCGCTTGGGCGTTGTTGGCGGCGGCGCTGGCCGCGCGGATCGCGGTCGCCTACGCCACCTACGGCGTTCGCTTCGACATCGACTCCTATCGCATCGTCTATGCCGCGCTCGATGGCAACCCGTTCGACGTCTACACGGCGACCAGCGACGCCGAGCAGATCCGCTGGCCCTACGCGCCCGGGTTCTTTCCCTGGGTCATCGTCGCGGGGCTGGCCGACTCACACCTCGGGATTCCCTTCGATGGCACGGTCCAGCTTGCGGCGATCGCCGCCGATGGCGCCTTGGCGCTGCTGGTCTATATCTACCTCGACCGGCGAGGCGAGAGCACCGCGAAGGCGTTTGGCGCCTTCGCGGTGGTCTGCCTCGGGCCGACGTTCGCCGCCACGTCCGGCTATCACGGTCAGCTCGACTCGGTCGCGATCCTCGCCGCCGTGGCTGCGTTGATTGCGTGGGAGCAGCTCGAGGGTCGGAGGCGCCGCGCGGTCGTCTGCGGTCTCGTGCTCGGACTGGGGGTCGCGGTGAAGACCGTGCCGGTCCTGCTCTTGATCGCCCTCTTGCCGTGGGCGACCGACCGCCGTGAGGCCCTGCGCCTCGTCACCTGGACGGCGCTGATACCGGCGGCCCTGCTCCTGCCGTACGCGATCACCGATCCAGGTTCGACGCTCGACGTGTTCCGAAACGCCGGGCTCCCAGGCTTCGGCGGGCTCAGTCTCGTCGTTCA
Source organism: Solirubrobacterales bacterium (assembly GCA_046716525.1). Classification (GTDB taxonomy): domain Bacteria; phylum Actinomycetota; class Thermoleophilia; order Solirubrobacterales; family 70-9; genus WHSW01. Next base: position 1,120 of record JBKJXG010000056.1, on the reverse strand, counting down.
GCCCGAGCTCTCGTCGGCGTGGCTTGTCGAGGGATCGTCGACTGCGATATCGGCGCTCAACGACCAGCTCTACGACCTCGGTCGCCTCATCGCCTTGGCCCTGATCTTCTGTCTCGCGATGCTGGCGTGGCGACTGCGTCCGCCGCCGCTGAAGATGGCGGTGATCATCTGGCTTTCGGTTTACGTCTTCAACCCCGACCTCTTCCTGCATTACCTGATCTGGGGTCTGCCGTTCTTGCTCATGGCCGGCTACGTCTGGCAAGCCGTGGTGCTGCAGATAGTCGTCATCATCCCGACCGTGCTGCTCTACGGCGGACCGTGGCAGGGCATCGCGGCTTCCCATCTCTACTCGGCCGTGTTGATCGGGTTGTGGGCCTGGGCGCTGGTGGCGCTGGGCCGGATCGTGTTCGACGTCCGTGCGCCGAGGCCGCCGCTGGCGGCGCAGAGCTGACTGTTAGAATCGTCACGACCTCCGAAGGTGGGGTCGCGGAGCCGCAAACAGCGGTTTTTTGGCCCCTTCCGAGGGGCTTTCTTCGTCCGCGAACACCCGTAGCTTGGAGGCACATGGAAGTCGAGATCGGTCGGGGCAAGAAGGGCAGGCGGGCCTACGGGTTCGACGACATCGCGATCGTGCCCTCGCGGCGAACGCGTGATCCTGACGATGTCGACATTTCCTGGACCTTGGGCCCTTACCGTTTCGAGTTGCCCCTGCTCGCCTCGGCGATGGACGGAGTCGTCAGCCCGGCGACCGCCGCCGAGCTCGGTCGGCTCGGCGGCCTCGGCGTGCTCAACCTCGAGGGCATTTGGAGCCGCTACGAGGATGCCGCCGCCAAGCTGGCCGAGATCGCCGCCGCCGCGCCGGAGCAGGCGACGCAACTGATGCAGCGGATCTACGAAGAGCCGGTCAAGCCCGAGTTGATCGCCCAGCGCGTCGAGGAGATGAAGCAGGCCGGAGTGGTCGCCGCGGGCTCGCTTACGCCACAGAAGGTGACCCGCTACCACGAGATCGCGATCGAGGCGGGCCTCGACATCCTCGTCATCCAGGGCACCGTGATCTCGGCCGAGCACGTCTCGACCAAGTCTGAGCCCCTGAACCTGAAGGAGTTCACCTCGGAGGTTC
>JBKJXG010000055.1:0-3383 GCA_046716525.1 Solirubrobacterales bacterium | reverse complement strand
CCTCCATCCGCTTGATCACCATCAGCTTGATGTCCATCAGGTGCTCGATGTTGTCGCCGATGTCATCGGTGAGCTCGCGCACGATCTCCGGCAGCTCGCGCTGCACTCGCTCGTGTACCCGGTCCTTGAGCTGGGGCGGCAGGTCCGCCCACAGATCGGGGTGCTCGCGCTCGAGGATGCGCTCCGTGACGTCGCGGATGTCGCCTCGCGCCGTCGCCAGAATGTGCTCGGCGATCTTCTCCGGCTCGAGCTGCGCGTAGAACTCGCTCGGGCTGCCGAGCTTGGCGATGCCCTTGTCGACCGAGATCGAGCCCATCTTCGCCGCGCGAGAGGGAATGATCCCCTGCCAGCCGACGCCGCCGTGGGCAAAGCCGGGGATCTGCTGGATCTTTCGCGGCAGCAGAGCAACGAGCGGTTTCAGGCCAGGTACGCGGATGCCGGCGAAGCGGACCGGGTTGAACAACATCCAGACTCCGCTCCAGTTGGTCAGGTAACCGATCGCACCGGTGAACAGCGGGATCGAGATCAGATTGACGAGGTGATGGCTCACGTGCCGTCCGAGCCTAGTGCGAGTCGGCGCATCGAGCTCCGGTTGACCGTCGTCAGGCTGCCGCGAGTACCTCGTCGGCGGCGATCTTGCCGTTGAGGGCGATCACCGAACCTCCGGGATGGGTGGCGGCGCCACAGAGGTACAGGCCGTCGACGGGGGTGCGGGCGGCGAGGCGGCGGTCCCACATCTGCTCGGGCAAAACCTGGCCCTGGAAGATGTGGCCGCCACTGAGGCCGATCCGCTCCTCGATGTCGGGTGGCGCCAATACCTGCATCTCGACAATGCAGTCGCGCAGGTCGGGAGCATGCACCTCGATCGCGTCGAGGGCACGGTTCGCGACCTCGTCGCGGCGTGAGCTCCAGTCACCTTCGGCCAGCTCGTAGGGCACGTACTGGCAAAAGACGCTCATCACCTCGCGCCCGGGCGGCGACACCGAATCGTCGTAGGCGCTTTGGAAGTAGAGCTCGCAGAAGCCAATCGCCGGCTCACCGCGGCGCGCCGAATCGACCGCGGCCTGAGCTGCGTCGACGCCGTCGGTGATCGTCACCATCGCCCTGTGCGGCTCGACTCCGTTGGCGGCGGTGAAGGTCGGAAAGCGCTCGAGCGCGAGGTTGAGCTTGAGCACCGGAGAGCGCACATCCCATGCTTCGAGGCGCTCGCGGTATCCGCCCTCAAGCTCCGCCTCGCCCGCGGCGAGCATGCTCAACATCCGCTTCGGGTCTGCGTTGCAGACGATGTCTGCGGCCCGGATCAGCTCACCCGACTCGAGCTCGACACCCTCGCCGGGGCGAATCGCAGCCACCGGGACGCCCGCGGCGAGGCTCGCTCCCGCCTCGATCGCGGCCTGAGCGATCGCGAACGAAACCCGCCCGAGCCCGCCCTCGACATACCCCCAAACAGAGCCGAGGCCCATGAGATCGCCCTGATGGTGCATCAACCGCACCGACGCCGTGCCCGCGTCGCGCGGCCCGGCGAAGGTTCCGATCGTGCCCTGACAGGCGAGTGCGTCCTTGAGCCGCTGGTCGGCGACGTAGCGGTCGAGCATCGAGGCCATCGACTCGGAGAAGACGACGTCTATGAGCTCGTCGTCTCCGAGCATCTCCTCGAGTTGCTCGCGGCTGGGTGAGGCTCTCTGCCAGCTGTCTCCCGCGGCGCCACGGCGGAGCGCGTTGGAGGCGCGGTCGAAGACGGCGCCGAACTCCGCCAACCCGGTGATGTCGGCCTCGGCGAAGCCCTGGGAGCGCAGGTGGGCGGCGGTGCGGTGGCCGTCGATGAAGCCCGCATACGAGGTGCCGTCGGCGAACGGGCACCAGAGGTTGGGGTCGGCAGGCGTGACGCGGTAGCCGTGGCGCTCGAGCTCGAGGTCGGAGATCACCACCGCATCGAGGAGGCCGACGACGTAGGCGCAGGGGCTGATCACGTAGCGCTGGTCATCGAACGGGCGCTCCAAGGTGCACGCGCCGCCGAGCTGGTCGCGGCGCTCGAGCACGAGCACCGACTTGCCGGCCTTGGCGAGATAGGCGGCCGCTGTGAGCCCGTTGTGGCCGCCGCCGACGACGATCACGTCCCATGTGCGCGCCGCGAGCTCGGCGATCGGAGCAGGAAGTCCGACATGCCCGGTGGCCGCGTTGACGTCGGTCGCGCTCACAGTTCGAAGGTCAGCGCTCAGGAGAGGTAGTGGACTCCGGTGAGCTCCTCCGAAACCTGCCACAGGCGCAGCGCCGTCTCAGCGTCGCGGGCCCGAGCGACCGGCTCGACGACCTTGGGCGAGCCGCGGAACTCCTGAAAGCCATCGGGGCCGATGAACGAGCCGCCCGCGACCGAGGGCTCGGTGGCGGCGTAGATCTGCGGCAACGCGCCATGCTCCGCATCCTGGGCCAGCAGACGGTTGCCCACGGCAAGCAGTGCCTTCATCGGTCCGGTCGGTCCCGAGCTCTGCAGGTTGGTGTCGGAGTAGCCCGGATGGGCAAGCACGCTTCTGATCGGCAGACCGGCCTCACGCAGGCGCCGCTCGAGCTCGAGGCCGAACACCGCGTTGGCGAACTTCGAACGCCGATAGGCGGTGCGCGGCGCGTAGCTGCGCTCCGAGCTGAGGTCGTCGAAGTCGATCTTGCCGGGCTTGTGCTCGATGCTCGAGATGGTGACGATGCGCGCATCCGAGGCCGCTGAGAGTGCATCCAACAGCAGGCCCGTGAGCGCGAAGTGCCCGAGGTGGTTGGTGCCGAACTGGAGCTCGAAGCCGTCCGCCGTGAGCTCCCGGGGCGGCATCATCACGCCGGCGTTGTTGACCAGCAGGTCGAGCTTGGGATGCTCGGCACTCGTCGCTTTCGAGAACTCGCGAACCGAGCTCAGGTCGGCTAGATCCAGCACCCGGGGCTCGACCTCGGCGCCCGCTGCTGCTGCGATCCGGGTGGCCGCAGCTTCGGCTTTCTCGGTCGATCGCGCGGTCGCGACGACCGTGGCGCCGGCCCTGGCCAGCTCGCGTGCCGTGACCAGCCCGAGGCCGCTGTTGGCACCGGTGACGACCGCGGTGTGGCCTGACTGGTCGGGAATCTGCTCTCCGGTCCACCCACTCATCTCGTGGCGAGGCTAGCGCGGCGTGCCGCGATTGGCCATGCCGCGTAGGATTCCCGCGTCCCGTCCCCAAGCATCGAGGTTGCCAACGTGTCGAAGATCCGCATCGCCTTCCTGTTCTCCGCGCTTCTCGCGCTCGCAGTGTTCGCCGGCTGCGGTAGCGACGACGAGGAGCCCGCAAGCTCAGACGGGGGTGAAACGGCAGCCGTCGCCCTCGCCGATTGCCAGGCCGACTCGCTCGAGACGAAGACGCCGGGGA
>JBKJXG010000054.1:0-5629 GCA_046716525.1 Solirubrobacterales bacterium | reverse complement strand
CGACGACACCGGACAGTCGATCTGCGCCTTCGTCACGCTCGAGGGCGATCTCGAAGGAGACGACGAGCGAGTCGCCGAGATCCGCGACCACGTCGCCGACAAGATCGGCAAGCTGGCGCGGCCAAAGCGGGTCGTCTGGGCCGACGACCTGCCCAAGACCCGCTCCGGCAAGATCATGCGACGGCTGCTTCGAGACATCGCCGAGGGACGCGAGCTCGGCGATGTGACCACGTTGCGCGACCCCGACGTCGTCCGCGAGCTCGACGAAGTGGTCAAGAAGCGCGCGAGCGAGGGCGAGGAGGAGTAGCGGTGGTGATCAAGGAGGGCTCGGCGTAGCCGGATCCGAGGCCGCGGCCTCGGCCACCGCCACCGCCGCGGTCTCTGGCTCCGGCACGCCGACGATCGTGTCGGCGGGCGCGTCCTCGCGCCTCGAGAGGAGCACGAACGGAAGCGCCACGGCCGAGATCCCTGCGCTGACCAGATAGGAAGACGCGTAGCCGAAAGCGTCAGCGGTCTTACCCAGAACCGGTTGAGCCCAGACCCCGCCGGTGGAGCTCATCAGCGAGTCGAAGGAGAGAATCGTCGCGCGCTGCTTCGACGGGATCATGCCGTTGATATATGCCTGGCGGATCGGCATCATGGCCGCGAACAGCAAGCCCCAGATCACGATCAGGCCGATCACCGCGTAGAAGTTGTCGATCAGCCCGATCAGCGCCAACGAGGTGACGCTGAGCACCGAAGCGACGATCAGGGCCGACGTGCGGCGCTGAAAGAGGCGACGGATTCGCGGAGCCGCGATGCCGCCGAGAATCTGGGCGCCGGCGACGATCGCCGCGACGAGCCCGGCGACCGAATAGGCCTCGGGATCGCCGTAGAGCTCGAGCAGGTAGGGCTGGAGCGCGTAGAAGGCGTAGATGCCGACGCCTCCAGTGAACAGCGAGCTCACCATCAGCCACTTCACTGCCGGGACTTTCCATCCGTACTCAACGGATGCGCCGACGATCTTTCGTATCTCGGTCGTTGGCCGCTGCCCCTTCTCGGGCGTGAAGCCCACATCGTGCATGAACCGGAAGGCGACGATGAACATGACGACGAGCACGCCGGCTCTGACCACGAACGGCACCCCAAGGCTCGTCGCCTGGGCGATGACCCCGCCGGCGACGGAGCCGGTCAGCATCGCGGCACCGGAGACGATCTGGCCGCGCCCGAACACGGTTTCGAGCTCGCCCGTGAAGCCGGTCGCGTCGAGGGCGTCGACCAGCCATGCCTCGACCGCTCCGGAGAAGAAGGTGAACCCGAGGCCGAGCAGAATCGAGGCCGCGGCCCATTCCCAAAAGGGCGCCTCCATCTGCCACAACAAGACGTAGAGCAGCGTCGATGCCGTCAGGGTGAGGGTGCCGAGCAGATACGAAGCGCGGCGCCCGACCGTGTCGGCGACGATGCCGGTGGGAACTTCGAAGATCACCATGCCCGCGGTGAAGAAAGCGTTGGCGGCGAAGGCCTCGGTGTTGGAGAGCCCCGCGTCGAGAAGGAAGATCGTGTTGATGCCCCATATGAACGACGCCGCCAGCGTGTTGCCCAGCATCAGCAGCAGGTAGGTGCGCTGGACCGAGCGCGGCGTCGGCATTCAGATCACGTTACTTGCGTCTTTCGTCGCCGCAAACGGTGCGGCGTGCGCCGAGCGCTCAGACCGGCGCGAGCACGCCGGTGCGTCGCGGTGCGAGCACGATCCGCGCGCCGAGGCGCGGGCTCAGCGTGATCGCACGACGGCGTGCGCGCTCTGGCGCTCCCGTCGCCGAAGCGATGCGGTCGCCGCGGAACGCCTGCGAGAGCACTGCCTTCATTTCGAGCTGCGCGAAGGCGGCGCCGAGGCAACGCCGACGTCCGCCGCCGAATGGGATCCAGCTGTACGTACCGGGCTCCTGGTCTACGAAGCGCTCCGGGCGAAAGCTGTACGGATCGGGATAGATCTCGGGGTCGTGATGAATCAGATAGCCGTTGGGCACGAGGCACACTCCCACCGGGTACTCCCAGCCACCGACCTCGATCGGCTCACTGACCAAGCGCGGCTGCACGTTCGGCAGCACTGGACGCGAGCGCAGAACCTCGCGGATCGTCGCGGTCATGTAGGAGTCATCGCTGGCGGCATCGAGCTCAGATGTGAGTTCTGCGACCGCGTGCGGCGCTTGCGCCAGCCGCTCGAAGGCCCAGGCAAGTTGCGAGGCGGTCGTCTCGTGGCCGGCAACGAGAAGCGTCATCAGCTCGTCACGCAGGTCGCGATCGCTCATCGGCGAGCCATCCTCGTAGCGAGCGGCAAGCAGCATCGCCATGACGTCGTCGCCGTCTTCGCCCTGGTTCGCACGGCGCTCGCTGATCTGCTCGTAGACGAGCTCGTCGGTGAGGTCACGCACGGCGAGGAACTTCGCCCATGGCCCGCGGCCGCCGAAACGGCGTTGCAACGGCGGTGTCAGCCCGGCCGGCCCCGTCCCGAGCTCGAGGACCTGCGTCAAGCCCCCGCGCAGACGTTCGAGCCGCTCGCCGCTCTCGAGCCCGAACACCGCTCGGAGGATGACCTCGAGCGTGAGCGATTGCAGGCGTGGGTGAAGCTCGATCGGCTCGTTTCGAGGCCAGGAGTGGAGCTCGCGTTCGGTGACTTCGTCGACGAGGTCGGTAAGCCGCTCCATGCGATCGCGATGAAAGGCGCCGAGCATGAGCCGGCGCTGCTCGAGGTGCTCGGCACCGTCGAGAAGCAGGACCGAGCGCTTGCCCACGATCGGCTCGAGGATCGCGGCTCCCGCCCCCGGCCGCAGGACGTCGGGGGAGGCGGTGAAGACCTGCTTGACCTGATCCGGGTCGCAGATCATCACGAACGGCGGGGTGGCCGGCAGGCGTAGCGTCCAGCGATTGCCGTAGCGCCGGCGCGCTCGCTCCATCAGCGGAATCGCCCGGTTCCACCAGCCCAGCGCCTGCAGTGCCGGTGGCATCCGCGGACCGGGAGGCAGGTGGTGATGTGAGGCCATCTACGGCCAACCCTACGCCTGCGAAGTCACCCTCGTGTGAGGTTCGTCACTCAGTCGTGGCGCCTGTCCGTAGCTGCGCCCGCTTGACCTTGCCGCTCGCCGTCTTCGGCAGCTCGTCGACGAACTCGACGATGCGTGGGTACTTGTACGGGGCGGTGATCGCCTTGACATGTTCTTGCAGCTCGCGGGCGAGCTCGTCGGAAGGCTCGCGACCGCGCGCGACGACGACCGCGCGCACGATCGAGCCGCGCTCCGGGTCGGCGGCGGCCACAGCGGCGGCGTCTGCCACCGCGGGGTGGGTGAGGAGTGCGGACTCGACCTCGAACGGGCCGATTCGATAGCCGGCGGAGAGGATCAGGTCGTCGTCGCGTCCCTCGTAGAAGAAGTAGCCGTCGTCGTCGGCGCGAACGACGTCGCCGGTCGACCACCATTCGCCGGTGTGGAGCTCGCGTCCCACATAGCCTCCGAAGAATGTTGGACAGGAGTCGACTCGGACTTCGAGGATCTCGTCGCTGATCCGCAGATCGAAGCCAGGAAGCGCTTTGCCCATCGAGCCATCGCGAACGCTGTCGCCAACGAGGTTGCCTGTTAGCTGCCCGGTCTCGGTCTGGCCATAGCCGTCGTGTATGTCGAGCCCGAGCGAGGCGCGAAAAGCCTCGATCACCTCGGGATTCAGCGCCTCACCCGCCGAGACCATGCGTCGCAGCGACTTCACCGGCCGTAGCTCGGTTCGCTTTGCGAGCACGCGATACTCGGTCGGTGCCTGGCAGAGGACGCTGACGCCCTCGCGCTCGGCCAACGCCAGGCGCGTATCGGGATCGAAGCGCCCGTCGACGATCATCGCCGCCGCGCCACAGAGCCATGGAGCGATAAAGACGTTTCGCGCCGACTTCGACCATCCCGTTGCCGTCGTGCACCAGACGAGGTCGCCCTTCTTCGCTCCGAGCCAGTGCTGGGCCTGCAATCGGTTGGCCGGGATGTAGCTCTGCGTGTGCAGCGCCGCGCGCGGCTCGCCGGTCGTCCCCGAGGTGAACACGATCAGCGCGGGGTCGTCGGGGCGGAGATCGGCGATCTCGGCTGGGGTCTCCTGGGCCAGGTCCTCGTCGAGCACACGGCCGACGTCGGCCATCGTCATCGCCTCGATCTCCACCGGCAGTTCGACGAGCAGATCCTCCTCGCCGACGCAAAGGATCGGGTTCGCGATCGCCGTTCGCAGCTCGAGGTCCTTGCGCCGAAGCTGAACGTTGCACGGCAGCACCACCGCGCCCATGCGCCAGCAGGCGAGCATCGAGAGCACCCACTCGAGCCGGTTGCCGGCCAAGGTCATGACGACGTCGCCGCGGCCCACCCCGCGCGCTGCAAACGCCCCCGAGAGACCCGCGGACATTGCGATCAGCTCGCCGAAATGCCATACGCGTCGGCCGCCCTCTCGGTCGATCGCAACGAGGGCCGGCTTCGACGCCGGGAACTGCTCGAGTAGGTCTTCGATCACGTTCACTGCTTGCGAACTCCTGCTCAGGGACGGCACAGTGTGCCTCGCGACGCGAACTGGCGCCGAGAGCGAGTGCAGCGCCGGCCGCAGAACCGCCTAGCGGCTCAGCGCGGTGCCGTCGTAGAGCTTCTTGACCACGACCGTGCCCGCCGGGGCGGCTTCGAGGCAGAGCTCGCACAGGACGCACTCGTCGAGATTCCGACGAACGATCCGGACGCCATCTTCGGCGGCGGCGAATATGTCCACCGGGCAGACTTCCTCGAGCTTCCTTGCGAGCGCGGGGTCGGAGGCGGCCTCCCCCGAGACCTCGACGTCGATGAAGACCCCGTCTCGGTCGCTCATCCCGAGACCTCCTCGAGCTTGGCTTTGAGCACGTCCGGGATCTCGTGGATGCGCTCGACAACCGGGATGCCGGCGGCCTCGAGCCGCGCGATCTTCTCGGTCGCCGAGTCCTCCTTGCCTTCGACGATCGTGCCGGCGTGACCGAAGCTCATGCCCTGCATCTCCTCGTCGTCCATGAACTTGCCGGCCATGAAGGCAACGATCGGCAGCCTCGACCCCGCCTCTTCGCGCCAGTCGACCAGTTCGGCCTCCATCCGTCCTCCGGGCTCGGTGTAGATGACGATCGCTTGGGTCTGCTCATCGGCTTCGAACAGCGGCATCAGCTCGGCATAGGTCGAGCCGATGATCGCGTCGCCTCCGATCGAGACCGCGGTCGAGACGCCGAGGCCGGCAGCGGTCAGCGTCGAGGAGATCTCCGTGGTCATGCCGCCCGAGCGCGACATGACGCCGACCGGGCCCGGCGAGTAGGCCTTGGCAGCGTCCTTGGCGGGTCCGCCGATGCAGCCCATCTTGGCGACGCCAGGCACGATCAGGCCGAGGCAGTTGGGGCCGATGATGCGGGCGTCATGCTCGGAGGCGAGCTCGACCATCTGGGCGACGTCGGCGCGCGGGATGCGTTCGGTGACGATCACGATCAGCTTGACGCCGTTGACGATCGCCTCGAGCACGGCGTCCTTGGTGAAGGCGGGGGGGACGGTGACGACGGCGCCGTCGGGTGCGCAGCCGTGGTGGTCGACGACCTGCTCGACCGTGTCGAAGACGGGTACGCCGTGGA
>JBKJXG010000053.1:0-6882 GCA_046716525.1 Solirubrobacterales bacterium | reverse complement strand
GCCGCTTCCACGTCCTTCGATAGGTCGATGCTCATTGCTCGGTCCCTTCCTGTTTTTTGGTGAATTCGCGGTATGGATGCGCCAGGTTCGAGCGGGCGGTTCTCGCGGAGAGGAACCTCTGCGCCATGGATTCATATGGCGCGCGCTCCGACCCGCGCAGAATCGCTCTCAAGCGACTGGCTTCCGCGCGGCACGATCCCGAACAGTGCCGAGCGTCCGATCGCCGGTCATCCAGGGACGCCCCACAAACGACGCAAGGCGGTCTCAACGGCGCTCCCCGTTGCTACAAACTTGGCAACCCGTGGCTACAGAATTGCTACCGTCGGATTGCGACGACTCCGCGGCAGTGAGCGATGTCGTTCGCGGCTTTCGCGGTCTCAACCGAGGCGGAAAGCCGTTTCCGATGCCGCTTTCGCGGTTCTTCGGATCGGAAGGATCTAACGGGAGCGACGGGACTCGAACCCGCGGCCTCCGGCGTGACAGGCCGGCGCTCTAACCAACTGAGCTACGCCCCCGGGCATTACGTGGCGGCCCGGTGAGCCCGCGCGATGATCATAGGGATAGGGTCGCGCGATGCGGTTGGTGACTTACGAGTCGCAGCGGGGAGCGCGCGCCGGACTGTTGGCCGGCGGTCGGGTCGTCGATGCCTGGGATGCGATCGCAGGCCCCGGCAGCACGGTTCGCGAGCTGCTCGAAACGGGGCGCCTCGGCGAGCTCGAGGGCGCCGATGGCCCAGGCGTCGCGCTGGCTGAAGCCAGGCTGCTCGCACCGGTGCCAGACCCCGACAAGATCATCGGCATCGGCCTCAACTACAAGGCACACGCCGCTGAGGCCGGCCTCGAGCCGCCGGCGAGCCCGACCTTCTTCGCCAAGTTCCGCAACGCGCTGCGCGGTGACGGCGAGACGGTGGACCTGCCCGAGGCAAGCGCCAAGGTCGACTACGAGGCCGAGGTTGCCTTCATCGTCGGCCGTGAGGCCAAGGGTGTCGCCGAGGCCGACGCGCTCGATCACATCGCCGGCTACACGCTGTTCAACGACCTCTCAGCGCGCGACCTGCAATTTGCGACGCCGCAGTGGATGCCGGGCAAGGTCTTCGACGGCTCGGCACCCTGCGGCCCGGCCCTGGTCACGCCCGACGAGGCCGGCGCCCACGACGCGATCTCGATCGCACTCGATCTCAACGGCGAGCGCATGCAGGACTCGAGCACCGCCGACCTCGTCTTCTCGATCCCAGCCCTGCTCGCCGAGCTGTCGCGATTGATGACCCTCGTGCCTGGAGATGTCGTCGCCACCGGCACTCCTGCCGGCGTCGGCGGCGCCCGCGATCCGCGCGTTTGGCTGCGCTCCGGCGACCGAATCTCGGTGATTTCGCAGCAGCTCGGTCAGCTGTCAACCACGATCGCCTGAGCCCGCACTCACACTCACAAAGCCGGTGATCCAATGCGGATCGCTGAGCGTATGGCTTGGATAGGTACCTATCCAAGCTCAAGGGGACAGACAAAGGAGTGCCAGTGAGTAATGCGGAAAACATCGCCTACCAGGCGATCGATGAGGAGTTTGCAAGCGAGTCCGCGAGCACCCGTCGCAAGTTCGTCGGCGGCGCCGCCGCGACCTTCGGCGGAATGGGCCTGCTCGGCCTGACCGGTAGCCAGGCGGCTGCCAAGGCGATGCAGAAGAACGACCCGCAGACGATCCTCAACGTTGCAGCCACGGCAGAAGTGCTGGCGACGATCGTCAACACGGTCGGTGGGGAGCGCGTCGCGCTCGGATCGGTCGAGAAGGCCAACATCGACGCGGCCGCCTATGAGGAACTGATCCATTACAAGGTGCTGCGCTCGCTCGGTGGCCGTCCCGCGACCAAGAAGATCTGGGTCACCGACGCAGTGTTCTCGAGCCAAACCGGGCTGTTGAGCACCCTGGTCGTCGGCGATCAGATTTTCATCAATGCGTACCTGATCGCGGTCACCGCGTTCGGAAATGCCGGCGAAGGAAACATCGCGCGCCAGGCCGGCGAGTTCATGGGAGCGGAGGCCGTGCATCGCGCCCTGGCGAAGCAGTCACTAGGCCAGCTCGGCAACGATCGCGCATTCATGAAGTACAAGTTCACCGGAATCAACGCCGCGCCTCGGATCCTCCAGGAGAAGGGTTTCGGATTCGGCAAGGAGGGCGCAAGCCCCGGTGCGTTCTACGACTTCGACGATGTGCAGAAGCGCACGCCGGCACCGTCGGGCGTCAACACGCTGAAGCCGCGCTGAGCTAGCTCGATCCAAGCTGTCGGGAACCGGGCCCCTGCGGGGGCCCGTTCTCGTTGTCTTCGAAGGCTTCCCCGAACGACGCCACCAGCGCGAACGGCAGGAACCAAACGACGTAGAAGTAGAACCAATGGTTGGCGGTCAGCTGAATCGCGACCGTCACGGCCGCCGCCAGGGCGGCGATCTGAAATGGGCTCTTGGTCCGTGGGTAGAAGGCGACGGCGATCGCAAGCGCGACAGCGCCGGCGCGAGCCAGCGGCTGCAGGTCGTCGAGCGATGGCGCCTGGCCCCAGATGCTGAACGGCGAACCGCGGCTTGCCTGGTAACCAAAGCTGCGGTCATATAGCTCGCTCAATCCACCGTCCGGGACGAACGGCAGCGTCACCGCAGCGGCGACGACCGCAAAGGCCACCGCAAAGATCGCAGCCGAGCGCCAGCGACGCTCGCCTGACGCCGTCGCGAAAAGCGGACCCAGCGCCGCCGAGCCGAACTTGGCAGCCGCGGAGAGGCCGACGAATACGCCGCGACCCGCCGGCGAAGCAAGGGCGAGCATCGAGCCGATCGAAAGCGCGGCGACGAGGGCGTCGTTGGCGCCGGCATTCATCGCATACAGCGTCCAGGGACACGCAGCCCAAGCGAACGCAAGCGCCCACCCAAGCGTCCGTCCGTCCGCACCTTCGCGCAGGCCGCGACCGAGCAGCACGAGCCCACCCACGCAGAGCAGGTCGAACGCGATCGACGCAGCATGGGCTGATGGCAGCTCACCCCAGGTCCCGTCCCAGGCAAACGCCTGCTCGAAGGGGACGTAGGCGAGGTAGTTGGCGGGTCCGTAGACGTCGCCCTTGAGATCGATGCCGGTCGAGAACCCGCCCTCATACAGCGCCAGCCCCTCGCCGATGCGATCGGCACCGACGACGCCCGCGAGGCCGATGTCGATCACCCGAGAATCGACGACGTTGAGCATGATCCGCGCGCAGAGCAGAACGGCGACGCCGATCACGAGCCATTTCACCGGGGCAAACGGCACCAATGGCCCGCTGCGCGTCCGCGGCCTCATGCCGGCGACGAGCATACGCACGAGGAAGTAACCGAGGACCGGATACGTGAGCGCGACCGACGCGGTGATCTCGGCCTGGTTGAAGAAGGCGAGCGAGATCCCGAGTCCGAGAAGCACGAGCAGGTCGACGTGCAGAAGGCGAAACGGGCGTCGCGGATCGAAGAACGGCGCCACGAACAGCAGGCAAAGCGCAATCCACACCCAAGGTGAGTTGACGTTCTGAGCGACTGCGCCCTCGTACCCGCGCGCGAGCGGCGTCTCGACCTGGAAGTCGCGAAGCGCCTCGTCAACCTCACCGCTGTGTGCGTCGAGAATAACCCGTGCGACTTCGGCGTCGCCGTCGAAGTAGCTCACCTGCCAGCGCTCGCCGCGAACATAGGCCGTCGGCTTCGCATCGGGGGATTCAGCGAGCTCGTCGCGGACGACATCGGTAGCTTCGGCGACATTGATCGCCTGCACTGCGGTGAGGCCGAAACCCTTGGGTCTGGCGCCGGGCGACGACTCGGCCTCGATCAACGCCGGCGGCTGCTCACCGCCGAACGGCGCCTGGCGGGCAGGGTCCTCGGATGCCGCCGCCACCGACGCCGTCGCCGCGAGGACCAAGATCGCGAGCGAAACTGACATCCGCGCTCTCGCCATCAGCGCGCGAGCCTACTGGTGGGCCGCGGACGGCGACCGGCGGTGACTTCGGGATAGCCTGCGAGCCGACCACCATCCGAATCGAGGTAATGATGGGTTTTATGGACAAGTTCAAGGACATGGCCGACCAGGCACAACAGGCGGCGAAGTCGGCGGGCGACTCGGCCGCGAGCATGGGCGGCATGGGCGGCGCGGCTGACGAGGCCGCGAGGGTCAACAAGATCGCCCAGCAGGGCGTCAAGCATCCGGCGGTGCACAAGGGAATGACCGAAACCGGCAATAAGGATCCGCTCAGCGGCGGCACCGAGTTCAAGCTCGAGGTCGAGGTCAAGCCAACGGGCGGCGAGGCTTATGGGGCGACGTTCACCCAGCAGCTGATCCAGCAATCGATCGAGGGCTATCGCGAGAAGATCGGTGAGGAGATCGTCGTCAACGTCGATCCCGACGACCGCAACTCGATGATGCTCTGGGGCTGACCCGAGCCTGATCCGAACACACGCCGGCGTCGTTGTATCCGGTGTGGGTCAAAGTCGATCGAAGATCGCCGTTGTCGGCACCGGAATCGCCGGTCTCACCGCCGCGCGACTGCTCGACGACGGCCACGAGATCACGGTGTTCGAAGCCGACGATCGCATCGGCGGCCACACGAACACGATCCGCGTCGACGATCCGGGCGGCGAGGTCTGGGTCGACACCGGTTTCATCGTCCACAACGACCGCAACTACCCCCACTTCAACGAGCTGCTGGGTGAGCTCGGGATCGGGTCCCAGGACGCCGAGATGGGGATGTCGATCTCCGACAGCGACGGGCGCTTCGAGTTCGCCAACACCCGCCGCGGCTTGTTCGCCCAGCGCTCGAACCTGCTGCGCCCGAGGTTCTGGAGGCTGATCGCCGACCAGCTTCGCTTCAACCGCGAAGCGGGACCCTTGGCCGGACGGCCAGATGGCCCCACAGTCGGTGAGTTCATGCGCGACGCCGGCTACTCGCGCTGGTTCATCGAGCGGGTGATCATGCCCGAGGTCTCGGCCGTGTGGTCTGCCGACCCGAAGGCGATCTGGGAGTTCCCGCTCTCGTTCCTCGCCGAGTTCCTCGACAACCACGGTCAGCTCGACCTGCGCCGGCGCCCGCAGTGGCGCACGATTCCGGGCGGCTCGCGCGTCTACGTCGAGAGGCTGATCGAGCCGTTTCGCGATCGCATCCGCCTCGGTGCCGCCGTGCGCCGCCTCGAACGCGGCCCCGCCGGCGTCGCCGTCTCGGCCGACGGCTGTGAGACCGAGCTCTTCGACGAGGTCGTGGTCGCGACGCACTCCGACCAGGCGCTGGCGATGATCGCCGCGCCGACGACCGCCGAGCGCGGAATCATCGGAGCGATGGCCTACCAGCCAAATCAGGCTGTGCTGCACACCGACACCTCGGTAATGCCTCGACGGCGCCGGGCCTGGGCGAGCTGGAACTTCCATCTCACCGACGGGAACTGCGAGCGCACCGCGGTCACCTACTGGATGAACAACCTTCAGCGCCTCGAGGCCAAGCGCGACTATCTCGTCACGCTCAACCTCGGCGACCGGATCGAGCCCGCCTGCGTAATCGAGACGATCTCCTACTCCCATCCAGTCATCACCCATGCCAGCGTCGCCTCGCAGCGCCGATGGAGCGACATCAGCGGCGCAGATCGCATCCACTACGCGGGCGCCTACTGGCGTTGGGGGTTTCACGAGGATGGCTGCTGGAGTGCAATTCGCGCCTGCCGTTCCCTGATCGACGGCGCCGAGCGCGAAATCGAGCAGAAGGCTGAACTGGAGCTCGCAGCGTGACCGCCTCTGCTCTCTATGAGGGCTGGGTTCGCCACCGGCGGGTCGAGCCCGTCGAGCATTCGTTTCGCTACCGCATGTTCATGACCTACCTCGATCTCGCGGAGCTGCCCGAGGTGCTCGATCCGCTGCCGGGATGGTCGGCGCGGCGCCCAGCGTTGGCACGTTTCAAGCGCTCCGACCAGATCGGCGATCCGACGCTGGAGCTCGATCGGGTGATCCGAGACCAAGTCGCTGACGAGATCGGGGTGCGCCCGAGCGGGCCAGTTCGCATGCTGACGAACCTGCGCTATTTCGGGCACTGCTTCAACCCGGTGACCTTCTTCTACTGCTTCGACGAGAGCGCGAACAACGTCGAAGCGGTGCTCGCGCAGGTCAACAACACCCCCTGGGGCGAGAGCTATTCGTACGTGATCGAAACAGCGGGTGAACGCGTGATCAAGGCCTCGCTTCGAAAGGATTTCCATGTCTCGCCCCTGATGGGCATGGACCATGTCTACGAGTGGCGCACGACCGTGCCGGGCGACGACGTCCAAGTCCATATCGAGAGCCGCAAGGACGGTGAGCGGGCCTTCGACGCGACGCTCTCGCTCGAGCGCCTCGAGCTCGACCGCGCCAATGCCAGGCGCATGCTCGCTCGCTACCCGGCAATGACCGCTCAGGTCGTCGCAAAGATCTACTGGCAGGCGCTGCGGCTGAAGCTCAAGGGCGCTCCCTACCATCCGCATCCGGAACGCTCCTGATGAACGAGACGCGACGAGAGCTCGGGCGCCGGGCGATGTTTCGCCTTCTGCGCGGGACGGCCGGCGGCCGCCTCGAGATCCACGAGGGCAAGCGCACTTACGGCTTCGGGCCGCTCGACTCGGAGCTGCGCGCCAGGGTCGAGATTCACGACCCGCGTGCCTACGCCTGGACGCTGCGCGGCTCCACCGGCCTCGGCGAGGGCTACATCGAGGGCCTTTGGAGCTGCGACGACCTCGTTTCGCTGTCTCGGCTGTGTTGTCGCAACCTGCCGGCCCTCGACCGCTGGCGACGCAGCTTCCAACCGCTGCTCGGGCCGCTGCAGCGTGGCTGGACCCTGGTCCCGCGCAACACGCGCTTCGGTGCGGCGAAGAACATCTC
>JBKJXG010000052.1:0-9025 GCA_046716525.1 Solirubrobacterales bacterium | reverse complement strand
TCAACATCCTCCTCCAGATCCTCGAGGACGGGAGGCTCACAGACTCTCAGGGTCGCACGGTTGACTTCCGCAACACGATCGTGATCATGACCTCGAACATCGGCGCCAAGGACATCGCCAAGAACGTCTCCTTTGGCTTCGGCGTCTCCGACGACGAGATCGGCGCCTCCTACGATGAGATGAAGGGCCGGATCATGGGCGATCTGAAGAAGGTCTTCCGTCCCGAGTTCCTCAACCGCATCGACGAGGTCATCGTCTTCCACAAGCTTGCCAAGGAGGAGATCAAGCAGATCGTCGACCTGCTGATCGCGCGCGTGCGCACCCAGGTTGCCGAGCACGAGCTCCAGCTCGAGCTCACCGAGGCGGCTAAGGATCTGCTCGTCGACAAGGGTTGGGACCCAGCGATGGGGGCGAGGCCGCTGCGCCGCGCGATCCAGCGCTACATCGAGGACCCTCTTGCTGACGAAGTCCTGCGCCAGGGGCCGGACTCGATCGTCTCCGGAACCAATGTGATCGTCGATCGCGACGAGGATGGCGACGAAACCGATCGCCCGCTGTCGCTGAAGTTGGTCAAGCCACGCAAGCGTCCGGCCAAGAAGAAGGACACCGAGGGCAAGGAGCCCGTCGGAGTCGGCGCCAAGGAGGGCGATGGCAACTCCGGCGACGACGTGCCCGCCGGCGCCGGGGCGGCCGACGACGCCGGATCCAGCGGCGAAGCCCCCTGAATCTGATCAAACGCGCCTGATCTCGGGGCCAACTACGCTTGCGGCGTGGACCGGCTGCGCCCGAGACGGCGGCTGACGCCGAACCGCGAGGCCGGCCGTCACGGGTTACGGCCGCGCGGGATGGTGCTGCACACGACGACAGGATCCTTCGAGGCGGCGGTGACTTGGTTCGCCGAGGCGGAAAGCGGGGTCAGCGCCCATTATCTAGTCGGCCTCGATGGCAGCCTGGCGCAATTCGTCGACGAGGCGGATACCGCCAGGCACGCCGGTCGGGTCTTGCGGCCGACCGCCGAACTCGCCAAGCGCGTTGGCGAGGACGGCCAAGATGGCGTCAATCGGATCACCATCGGGATCGAGTTCGAGGATGGAGGCGATCCGCTCGGCGTCAAGCGCCCCGAAGCTCAGTACGAGGTCGGAGCTCGGCTGATCGCCGAGATCGCTGCACGCTGGGGGATTCCGCTCGACCGCGAGCACGTGGTCGGCCATCGCGAGATATTCGCAGCCAAGGCTTGTCCCGGGAATCTCGACATCGAGCGTCTGCTCGCGGACGCGTCAGAGGTCGAAGTCGCGGACCGTTCGCCCTCTCTTGCATGTATGCTTCCCGTCCGCGACGGGGCCGCCGACATCGCCGGATACCTGGAGTCGGTTGCCGCGCTCGACGCCTTCGTGGTGGCGCTCGACGACGGCAGCGCCGACGAGACGGCGCGGTTGCTTGCCGAGAGCCCGCTCGTCGCAACGCTGCTTCGAAACCCGCCGCGCGCCGACTTCGCCGGGTGGGACGACAACGAGAACCGGCGTCGTCTCCTCGCGGCTGCGATGCGACTGCGTCCGGACTGGGTGCTGTTTCTCGATGTCGACGAGCGCATAGACGGCGACGATGCACGCGCGCTGCGGGAGTTCATCTGCAGCGACGCGCTGCCGGGCATCGCCTACGGGCTCGAGCTTCATCGGCAGTGGAAGCGCCAGGTCGTCACCGAACCCACGCACGTCTACCGGCTCTTCTCGCCTGGGTCCGAACCCGAGTTGCGGGCGGGGCTGCTGCACTTCAACCCTGTCCCGCTGCAGATTCCGCGCTCGGCATGGCTGCCGACGACGATCCGGGCGCGTCATCTCGACTCGCCACAGCGGCTTCGGCACCGGCGCGAGAAGTACCGTCAGGCCGACCCGGAAGGCCGCTATGCGGAGCTCAGCGCGGAGATGCTCTCGCCCCCGCAGGGCTCGCTTTGCGAATGGGCGCCGCGCCCGGCCGGGCTCGCGGTGCTGACGCCGCGCCGCCCGCGAGCCGTCTTCGGCGGCGCGGAGCGTGCCCCCGAGGCAGACGACGAGGACTCGGCGACACCGATCGCGGGCTCGGCAGGTCCGCGGCTCGTCTGCCTGCTTGCGGCGCGTAATTGCGCCCATGATCTGCCCGCGTACTTGGCGGCGGCAGGACCCTTCGTCGACGCAATCATTGCTCTCGACGACGGCAGCACCGACGATACCGCTCGCCTGCTCGAGGCCTCGGATGTCGTCCGGCGCGTGCTTCGAAATCCTCCACGGCCGAGCTATGCCGGCTGGGACGACGCCCGCAACCGCCAGCAGTTGCTCGAGGCGGCGATCGAGCTCGGCGCTCGCTGGGTGCTTTTCCTCGACGCCGACGAGCGCATCGACGCCGACGACTTCGCCGCCCTGCGGTCGTTCGTGGAGCGCGAAGCGGTGCCCGGCAGCGCCTACGGGTTTCGGGTTCACCGAATGATCGGCGACCGCGGCGACTACGATCGCGCCGGTCTCTGGGTTTACCGGCTGTTCGCGGCCGAGGTTGGCCAGCGGTTGCAGGAGGTGAAGCTCCACCTCGTTCCCGTGCCGATCTCGATTCCGCGCTCGCGCTGGGAGAAGACCACCGTTCGCATCCAGCATCTCGCCGGAATCGACGAGGGGCGCCGGCGAGAACGGCTGCGTAAGTACGAGCAAGCCGATCCCGAACTGAGGTGGCAGAGCGAGTACCAGCGCTGGATCCTCGAGCTCGGACGCGTGCGCCCCTGGCGCCGGCGACCGCCGCACCTGCCCGTACTGGCCGACCCGGCCCGATCCGGCCTCGCGCTCGACCTCGAGGAGCTAGATCCCGAGGCGCCGCTGCTCTCCGCGATCATCATCGCGCGCGACGACGCGGCGACGATCGAGCGATCGGTGAGGGCGGTTCTCGACCAGGAGTGCCCCTGGAGCTTCGAGACGATCGTCGTCGTCAGCGGCAGCCCGCGGACAGCCGCGGTCGTGCGCCGGCTCTTCGACGAGGAGGTTGACCTCGTCGAGCTGGCGGAGCCGGCGCTTCCGGGCACGGCTCGCAACGCTGGCCTCGCTCGTGCCCGCGGGGAGTACGTGTCGTTTCCAGGTTCACACGTGGAGCTGGCGCCGGGGAGCCTCGAGCACCGGATCGGAGCGCACGAAGCCGGCTGGGCGATGGTCACGGGCTCGATCTTCAACGCAAACAAGACGCCGGCCGGCTGGGCGTCTTACTTCCTCGACCACTCGAGCGCGCTGCCCGGCCGCCCGTCCGCCGAGCTCGCCGGCGCGCCCGCTCACTGCTCCTACGTCCGCGAGTTCCTGCTCGAGGTCGGCGGCTTTCCGGAAAATGTGCGCGCCGGCGAGGACACGGTCGTCAACGAGGCGCTCTGGCGTCGTGGCCATCGCGCCTATCGCGAGCGCGCGATCGAGCTTGCCCACCGCAGCCCCTGCTCGACGCCGCTGCGTTTGGTCCGCCATCACTTCGTCCGCGGTCGAGCCTTCGGGCGTATCCTGCGGGGCGATTTTCAGTCCAAGCGGCACGGCCGCTCGCCCGGGCTGCTGCGCTTCTTGCGGCGCTATCCGGGCCGCAGGCTTGGCAGCACCGACTCCCGAGTCGCTGAGTGGGGTGGTTCCGTGCGCGACGAATACGCTCGAGTTCGTCACCTCGTCGCGCTTGGCGTTGCGGCGGCCTGGGCCGGCACCTACTTTGAGCTCGCGCTCCCGCGGCCGAAATCAGCGGCGCCCGAGCAACCCCGAAAGCGTCACAAGGGCGAGTCCACGCCGCCGCAGGCCGAGGACGATTTCAGGCAGGGCAGCGAGCGTGCCTTTGCCGCCCTCGTGGAGAAGCACGACTGAGCCCGGGTACGACCCGAGCAGGACCCGTTCGGCGATCAGGCCGGCGTCGGCCTGTTCCCAGTCACGGGGATCGACGTCCCAGGTGACCGTTCGCATTCCGACCAGGCGGGCGACTGCGCTCAGGCTTGGGGACGAATCGGCGTACGGCGGTCGGAACCAGCGCGGCGTCGTGCCCGCGGCTCTGCGAACTGCGAGTGAGGTCCGGGCAAGCTCCGCCAATGCCTGACCCGGACTCGCAGCGAGGCGGCTGTGACTCCACGAATGCGAGCCGATCTCGTGGCCTTCGGCCCGCAGTCGTGCGACCAGCCGGCGGTTGCCTGCGACGCGAGAGCCGACGACGAAGAAGGTCGCGGGAACCTCGAGAGATCGAAGTCGATCGACGATTCCAGCCGTCATCGCGCCGGGACCGTCGTCGAAGGTGATCGCGACCGAGTCGTCGTCGCGACTGCCGTGGCAAATCGGTTTCGACCTGGCGACCAGTCGCTGTCGGCGGCTGCTCAGGTCAGGGTCTTGGCGGCGCTCGCGAGCGCCGGGTAATTCTCGGCATCGCGGCCCTGAGCCTGGGCGTAGAACCGGCCCTGGGTGCGGGTGCCGAGAGCGGCGGCGTCGATCGGGATCTGGATCCTGCGGGTGCCGGCCGCGGTGAGCACGCTGGGAACCGCGCGCCCGCCGATCGGGATTCCGCCGCCGGGGACCTTGAGAAAGGCGCGAAAGAAGGTGTTGAGCAGTTCCTCGCTCGAGGTCACGTCGACCAACAGCCTGCTGTTGTCCCTGACGGACGCAAAGCTTGGCGAGGCGATCGTCATGTCGACCAGCGGGTAGTGATCGCTGATCACGGCAGACGGGGCCTGTGCGCCGGCGCGCTCGGGATTGAGCATCTGCGCGTATGAGACCGCTGCGCCCATCGAAACGCCGCCGGCGACCAGACGCCGAATCATCGTACGCCGACTGATGCGGCCGTCGAGAAAGGCGCTGACGAGTTCCTCGCGTGACATGGCCGTACTGTAATCGACTGAGTGGCAGACGTAAAGGAGGAGTCGAAGGGGCCTGGCCAGGAGTCTTTGCTGCCGGTCTTCGTCGTCGGAGTTCCGCGCTCGGGGACGACCTGGGTGCAGCGCATCCTCGCCTCGCACCCCCAAGCGTGGCCGCTGTTGGAGACCTACATGTTCTCCCGTCGCAGCGGGCTGGGAGCCCTGTTTCGCACCTTCCTCCCGGCGCAGGTCGGCGCCGATCCATACGCGCTTGCGGCACCGGGCTTGGGCCGCATCTATTCCCGCACCGAGTTGGTCGCCGAAGTGCGGGCGATCGCCGAGCGCTGGCTCTTGGATGCGTGCATCCCCGGCTCGCGGTTTGCGATCGAGAAGAGCCCGTGGCACCTCTCCGATCTCGAGCTGATCGCCGAGGTCCTGCCGCGGGCGCGATTCGTGCACGTGATCCGAGACGGCAGGGACGTGGCGGTCTCGCTTCTCGCCGCGCGGCGTTCGTGGTCGGCCTATGGCGACTCGCGGGCGTCGAGCACGATCCGAGAGGCCGCGCGAGCGTGGTCGGACGGGATTGGGCAAGGCGAGCTCGCTCGGGCGGTGATCGGCGAGCGTTTGCTCGAGGTCCGCTACGAGGCGCTTCACGCCGATGCCGGCGCCGAATGCCGGCGGTTGTTTCAGCACTGCTCGATGCCGTATGACGAGGAGCTGGTCGAGCGGACGGTTGCAGCGACCGATTTCGAGCGCCGGCCCGAGCCGCGGGGCGAGAACATGGCGCTGCGCGCAGGGCGAGTCGGAGATTGGCGCCAGCGGCTGGGGATGGCGCACGCGATCATGTTCGAACGCATCGCCGGGCCAACCCTGCGCCTGACCGAGTACGAACCCGACCCTCGCTGGTGGCTTCGCCGTCCGCTGCGACCGCCAACCTGAGCCTCCCGTGCGTGCCCCGAGACCTGCGAACACGATCGCCGTCGCTGCCGTTCTCGCGGCTGCCTTCGCCGGCTGCGGCGAGGATGAACCGTCCGTGTCGAGTGACTCCGCGCAGGTGCGAGGCACGGTCATGATCGCGCCCACGTGCCCGGTGGAGACCGTGGGCCAGGACTGCTCGCCGCAGCCGGTTGCGGCGACGGTCGACGTCTTCGAGGGCAATGGCGGTCCCACCGAGCCGTCGACCGAGCCCACGCAAAGCGTCGAGGCGGGCGATGACGGCAGCTTCGAGATCGGCCTTGACGCGGGTAGCTACCTGCTTTCGGCGCGCACGTCAGACGCCCTGGCATCGGGTGTGCCGCAGGAGATCACGCTGGGCACAGGAGACGAGGTCGAGGTCACGCTGACGATCGACTCGGGGATCCGTTAGCGCCGGGCTCCGGCCGCTACGGCTAGCAGCCGCGGCCGAGGCGGTCGCGCTTGTCGGCGCGGACGCGGTCGCGACCTGGGCCACATTTGACTCGATCGCGGCCACCGCCGCGAGCATCGATGCGATCGGCGCCGGAACCACCGCCGAGCCGGTCGGCACCGCGCCCACCTCGGAGCCGATCCTTGCCGCGGCCTCCCTTAAGCGTGTCGCGGTCGCCGTCACCACGCAGGCGGTCATCGCCGGCGTTGCCGTAGATGCAGTCGTCGCCGGCGAGGCCCCGCAGGCGATCGTTTCCGCCCATGCCGCGGATCGCGTCGCCGGAGCCGCTCGGGACAAGCGTCACCGGGGTGTCCTTGGCGTCGGTCCCGAGCTGGGGCAGCGCGCATGCGGGGCCCGTTGAGCCACCGGCCTCGCCGCTCGGCGCGGTGTAGGCATCGGCGACATGGTCGTAGCCGGGCGCAAGGCCGTCCGGCGCCATTGTCGGGCAGCCGGCGCGCATGTCGTCGCAGGTGAGCTCGCCGCTTGCGTTGGCGACGTCGAATCGAGATCGCTTGTAGAACGAGTAGAGGTTGGGATCGGCGTTGGCGTCCACCTGGCCGCCGCGAGCGTCGTCTCGCCAGCGATCGGTCAGCAGGCGCCGGTCGGCCTCGCGCGCGCAGTCCGAGCCCGGTGCGCACTTGACGTACTTGTCAAACCAGGCGGTCGTGTACCAGGCGACCATGTCGGTTCCGCGCAGGGTCGAGAGGCCGAGCGGGGGAATCGTCATCCCTGGGATGAACGCCGACTCCTCATGGGTGCCGCCGCGGATGTGGAACTGCATCGAATCGACGCCGGCCTCCTTGTAGGCGAGGAAGGCGCTGTTCCCGGTCTGCGGATCGGGGTCGGCGGTGTTCGGACTGGGGGCGATCCCGTAGTCGTTGGAGATCCCGATCGCCGGCTTGCTCAGCGGCGGGCTCGCCGGGCGCGGCGAGGAGCCCGAGGCGCAGACCTGGCTACCGCCGACGCCCTGGCCCGGGATCGAGAGGTTGTCCCAGGCGGCGATTGCGTCGACCCGATCGTCGATTTGGCCGACGTATGAGACGGCGGCGGCGCCGAGCGAGTGGCCGGCAATCCCGACCCGGGCCGGGTCGACCAACTCGGCGAGCGGGTTGAACGCCGCGTTGCGACCCTCCGCGATCCTCCGCTCCTGCTTCGGCGAGTGGTCGGTCCCGCTGGTGCAGCTTGGCCGCGGGTCATAGGGATGGCCGGGGGTCGAGAGCAGGAAGTCGAGCGCGTCCTCTGTCCCGTCGTAGAACGGGCGCCCCTGCTGGGACGGCACCCCGTCGAACGTGTCGACGCCCTCGCCGTAGGTGTCGGAACGCCCCTGGCCCTGGGTGTCGTAGGTGAGCACGACGTAGCCGTGCTTGGCGAGCGTCGCCGCGGTTCCCCAGTAGAGGCGCTCGGGAGCCTGGACCGAGCCGGTCGTGATCACGACCGCCGGCCGGATCGCCGGGCCGACCGTGGTCGCCCAGACGCGGCCCGAAAGGGTCGAGCCGTTGCGCGCGGTGAACAGAACCGGCTTGACTATCCCGAAGCCGGTGTCCTTCCAGTCGTAGAAGCGGACGTCGCCGGCGCACTCGTTGCCACCGTTCGCGCAGACGTTGCCGGTGAAGTTTCGCTCTGGGTCGTTGACCGGGATCTGCGCCGCCTCGACCCCGTTCTCGCGGTTCGCCTGCTGGAGGCGCAGCTGGAACTCAGGGGTCAGCGTCACGTACTGCATGCGCTCGCTGGTCTTGGCGTAGTTACGGGCCTCGAGCTCGCCGTCGAAGGCGCCGGCGACGGCGGGAATCAACAGCCCGATCAACGACGAGGCGGCGGCGATGATCGTGTTTCGTGTCGTCACGAGGCCATCTTGCGTGATCGTTCAAAACGATGCGCCGGTTCGTGTCTGCCCCGCGACGAATGCGGCACGAAAGCGTGTTGAGACGTCGGCGCCCGCGCGTAGGCTGGGCCAATCGCACGTGCTACGACATCCTTCTTCTGCCAGGCCTGCGGGCACGAGTCACTGACTTGGTCAGGACGCTGCACTGGTTGCGGCGAGTGGAACTCTCTGGTTGAAGCGCCGAAGCCAACGCCGGCAGGTGCCGCGGGCAAGAGCGCGGGCCGCGGCTCCCGCGGCGCCGGCGCCGGGCGCCCGGTGGCGCTGCGCGACGTCTCGGCGCCGCAGGTCGACAGGCTTCGCACCGGCATCGCTGAGCTCGATCGAGTTCTCGGCGGCGGCATGGTCCCGGGCTCGCTGGTCTTGCTCGGCGGCTCGCCGGGAATCGGTAAGTCGACGTTGACGGGGATGGCACTGGGCAACTTCCACGCTGCCGGCCACAGCGTGCTCTACATATCGGGCGAGGAATCGGCCGCTCAGGTCCGCCTGCGGGCCGAGCGCCTCGGTGAGTCCGCGCTCGAGGTTCCGGTCCTCACCGAGACCTCGCTCGAGGCCGTCGTCGCAACGCTCGAGGCTGAGCGGCCCGACGCCTGCGTGATCGATTCGATCCAAACGCTTCACGCCGAGGGCATGACCGGCGCGCCTGGCTCGGTCGGTCAGGTCCGCGAAGCGGCCGGGCGGGTCATGGAGGTCGCCAAGCGCCTCGATTGCGCCGTGATCCTCGTTGGCCATGTGACCAAGGACGGGGCGGTGGCCGGCCCGCGCGTGCTCGAGCATCTCGTCGACTGCGTGCTCTTCTTCGAAGGTGAGCGCGAGCGAAGCTTTCGCACCCTGCGCGCCTTGAAGAATCGCTTCGGAGCTACCAATGAGGTGGGTGTCTTCGAGATGCGCTCAGGAGGGTTGGTGGAGGTTGCCGACCCCTCGGCAC
>JBKJXG010000051.1:0-4139 GCA_046716525.1 Solirubrobacterales bacterium | reverse complement strand
GGGTGTCGGCGTCGAACAGGTAGTAGGTGGGCCCACTGGTGGTGCACAGGTCCTCGAAGCACTCCGGCTCGCGCTTGGACGCCGCGCGTACGGCGTCGATGAGGCGGTTGTAGCCGCGATCCTCGGCGTTGTCGAGGTCGGGGTTGGGCGGGATCACGTTGGATTCCTCGCCCGGCCCGCCCTCCCAGTCGTAGAAGAAGAGCTGGGCGGTTGTCCCGATGCGGTCGATCGCGCGGTCGGACTCCGAGACGTCTGGCAGGCCGATCTCGATCTGGTCGGGACCGACTCGGGTGATCTCCGGCTCGGAGACACCGAGGCTGTCGACGCGTTCGCGGATGATCTCGATCGCCCGGTCGACATCCTCGGCCTGGACTTCGGGGACCTGGGGGGTCGGACGTGCCTGGTAGACGAGCTCGGTACCGCCGCGAAGGTCGAGACCGAGAACGGTCTCCTTCTGCGTTATCAGATAGGCCGATCCTCCGAGGAGGATGAGCACGAGGACGAGGATGATCAGATTGCGGCGACGCTTCATCGCTGGATAACTCTCGAGCCGGGGCGCAAGCTACTGCGGCGTGAGCACGAGCAGCAGTCCGCCATCGTCATCGTAGGCGGGAAAGAGGTCTGCCACGGCCTCGGCCGGTAGATCACCCTCGGCGTGCACGGCAACCCGCTTGCCGAGCGAGCGCACACCCCACTCGAGCGTCGTTTCGATCGGGTCGGTGTTGCCGTCGCCGTCGGTGTCGGCGGTCTCGCCGCCGTCGCCCGGCTCGATCCACTCCAGGCCGAGCACCTCGCGCACGGGACGCCCGATGACCTGCTCGTCCTTGAGCCCGGTGAGCTCGAAGCCGTTGCGCCCGACATCCAGCAGGCGCGCCTGTTGGTCGCAGATGAAGAAGGCGGCGTCGGGGGCAGGGTAGTAGTCATCGAGCAACTCGAACAGAAACGGGGCACCACATTTCGAGCAGGCTTTCGGACGCGGCGTGAGCCCGGCGGCGCGGTCGCCGGCGAGCTCCCTGTTACCGCAGTTCGGACAGATGAAGAAGGGCACGGGCTGAAGCCTACCGAGGGCTTCTGAAAGGCCGGGTAAGCGAGCGTCACTGGATCAGCTAGAACAGGGACGCGGCTTGGTCGGGCACGGCCAAGCCGAGATGTTCGAAGGCGCGTGGAGTCGCGACGCGCCCGCGCGGGGTGCGCTTGATCAGCCCCTGCTGCAGCAGGTACGGCTCGTAGACGTCTTCGATCGTTTCCTGCTCCTCGTCGACCGACGCCGCCAGGGTCGAGAGGCCGACCGGCCCGCCCGAGAACTTGACGGCGATTGTCTCCAAGATCGTGCGGTCGTGACGGTCGAGGCCGGCCTCGTCGACCTCGAGCAGTCCCAGTGCCTCGCTTGCGACGGCCTCGCTGATGACGCCTTCTCCGCGCACCTGGGCGAAGTCGCGAACGCGCTTGAGCAGGCGGTTGGCGACGCGGGGTGTGCCGCGCGAGCGCTGCGCGATCAGATGCTCGCCGCCGGGCTCGATCTCGACCTCGAGGATGGTCGCCGAGCGGTGGACGATAAGCGCCAGATCCTCGGGCTCGTAGTGCTCGAGGCGCTGGGAGACGCCGAAGCGGTCGCGCAGCGGGGTCGTCAAGAGGCCGGACCTCGTCGTCGCGCCGACGAGCGTGAACGGCGGCAGATCGAGAGTCACCGTGCGTGCGCCGGCGCCCTGGCCCAAGACGATCGGCAACTGGCGATCTTCCATCGCCGGGTAAAGGGTCTCCTCGATCGCCCGGTTGAGCCTGTGGATCTCGTCGATGAAGAACACCGTGCCGGGTTCGAGCCCGGTGAGAAAGGCGGCGATGTCGGCCTTGCGCTCGAGCGCCGGACCCGCGGTCTGCACGAAGGGCGCCTCGAGCTCGGCGGCGATGATCTGCGCCAGCGAGGTCTTGCCGAGGCCCGGAGGGCCGGCGAGCAGGACGTGGTCGAGTGACTCCTCTCGTCCCTTGGCCGCTTCGATGAAGACCTCGAGCTGTGAGGTGACCTGGCGCTGGTTGACGAAGTCGGCGAGCTTTCGCGGTCGCAGCGAACGCTCGAACTCGTCTTCGGCGCCGGGTAGGCGCACAGCCGCCATCGGCTCGGCGATTGGCTCCTCGAGCCCACCGTCGAAGCTCGGATCACGACGGATCGTCATGCCGCTTCTTTGCTGACGCTGCGAAGCGCGGCCTCGATCAGCTCCTCGGGCGTTTCGCCGGCAGCTTTTTCGAGCAGCGTCTCGGCCTCGATCAGGTTGTAGCCGAGGCTCATCAGCCCGTCGCGAGCGAGCGAGCGCGGGTCGTCGTCGGGCGCGCCTGCGAGCGCCGGAACACCTTCGGAGAGCTGTCCGGCGATCTTCTCGCGCAGCTCGACGATGATTCGCTCGGAAGTTCGCTTGCCGACGCCTGGCACAGCCTGAAACCGCTTCGCGTCTCCGGCGGCGATCGCGCGAAGCAGCTCACGCGGGGAACCGCTGCTGAGGATGGCGACGGCGACCTTGGGACCAATCCCCGAGATCGAGGTCAGATGCAAGAACAGGTCGCGCTCTTCCTCGCTGGCGAAGCCGTAGAGGTGCATGGCGTCGTCGCGGACGACCAGGTGGGAGTGCAAGACGATCGACTTGCCGCTGGCGGGCACCGCCTTCAGCGTCTCGGCCGAAACGGCAAGCCGGTAACCGACCCCGGCCGACTCGATCACGACATGGTCTGGCCGGCGCACGAGGACCTCGCCGCGCACGGAAGCGATCATCCGACGCTCACCGGCGGGTCCAGGGCAGCTTCGACCGCGGCGGCTTGGCCGGCATGGCCGGCGTGGCAGATGGCCACGGCAAGCGCGTCGGCGGCATGGTCGGATTCGGGCGCGCGCGGCAAGCCCAGCAGCGTGCCGACCATCTGCTGTACCTGGCGCTTGGCCGCTGATCCGTGACCGCAGACTGCCATCTTCACTGCCTGGGGCGTGTAGTCGAAGCAGGGGATCTCGCGCTGGGCGGCAGCCAGCATCGCGACTCCGCGCGCCTGACCGACCGCAACCGCGGAGCGCACGTTCTTGCCGAAGAAGAGGTCCTCGATCGCTACCGCGGCCGGCTCGTGCCAGGCGATCAGCTTCTCGAGCTCGGCGTAGATGCGCGCCAGCCGCTTCTCGAGCGGTTCGCCCGCGGGCGCTTCGATGACGCCGCCGTCAACAGCGCTCATGCGCGCGCCGGCTACCCGGACCACGCCGAAGCCCGTGTTCGAGATGCCGGGGTCGATACCCATGACAAGGATCACAGGTACTGATTCTGCCCCGGCGCCCGGATGCCTCCCCGGGGCTAGGCAGCGGCTTGTTCGAGCAGGCTCTCGGGGATGTCGAAGTTCGCGTGCACGGCCTCGACGTCGTCGTGATCGTCAAGCGCCTCCATCAGCTTGATCAAGGCGCGGGCATCGGCTTCGCCCTCGACCTCGATGATCGAGCTCGGCTCCATCGTCAGCTCCGCCGACTCGATCTTCACCCCTGATTGCTCGAGGGCGCCGCGGACTGCGGTCAAGCTGGAAGGCTTGGTCGTGACCTTGAGCAGGTCGCCGTCGGCGGCGACATCGTCGGCGCCGGCATCGATCGCGGCGAGCAGATCCTCCTCGCCGTAGCGGTCGGCATCGACGATGACCACGCCCTTCTTCTCGAACTGCCAGGCGACGGAGCCAGGCTCACCGAGGCTGCCCTTGTGCTTGTCGAAGTAGTTGCGCACCTCGGAGCCGGTGCGGTTGCGGTTGTCGGTCAGCGTCTCGACCAAGATCGCGGCGCCACCTGCTCCGTAGCCTTCGTAGACGACCCGCTCGATCTGCTCGTCGCCGGCGCCTGCCCCCGTGCCGCGGTCGATCGCTCGCTGGATGTTGTCCTTGGGCATCGAGTAGCCCTTGGCCTTGTCGACCGCTGCCGCGAGGGTGAAGTTGGAGTCGGGGTCTCCCCCGCCCTCGCGTGCGGCGACCGTGATCGCCCGCGCAAGCTTGGTGAACAGCTGCCCGCGCTTGGCGTCGGTCGCGGCCTTCTTGTGCTTGATCGACGCCCACTTCGAATGGCCGGCCATGCGTTGATCTTAGGTACTTCGGCCATTTCTAAGGAGTCGCTAAAACCTCGTGGCGAGCGCAACTAC
>JBKJXG010000050.1:0-8718 GCA_046716525.1 Solirubrobacterales bacterium | reverse complement strand
CTCTCGAGCCCGCTCGACTTCAGCGTGATGCCGACCGAGACCAGCGGCGAGAGCGCCTCCTGCCCGCTCGCCGAGATGACCTTCGAGGCGATCAAGCGCCAGGGCAATCCCGACGAGCTCGCCACCGCGGGCATCTTCGGCAAGCCGAAGCTCGGGCGCATCTTCGCCAGCCAGAACTTCCAGCCGGGCAGCTACGACGCCGATTACCTGTGGGCGCCGTGCAGCAGCGGCGCCGAGGACGACCCCTACTGCGGATCGGTGCCGACTAACCCGATCACCGGCTACGCAGTCGACGACAAGGCCGTGATGGATCAGGTGCTCGCCTCGATGGACGGAATCGAGGGCGACTTCGACAACCGGCGCCCCGATTTCACCTTCGTCAACCTGCATCAGATCGACAGCGCCGGCCACGCCAGCGGACCCGGTGGCCTTAACGACTCGGCGATCGGTCTCGCCGATATGGAGATCGAACGTCTCGTGAGTGCGCTCCGCGAGCGCGGAGAATGGGAGCGCACCGTCTTGATCTTGGTTTCCGACCATTCGATGGACTCGACCCCGGACAAGATCGTGCTCACGGAGACGCTCATCGATGCCGGCATCGCCGAATCGGAGTTCCTCGCCGTCGACAACGGCAGCATCGACCTCATCTACCTCGCCAACCGCAACTCGCCGGCGCGCTTCGAGCTGCTGAAACAGATGCGTTCTGCGATCCTCGCCGAGCCCGGCGTCACCGAGGCGCTCTACCGCGAGCCCAACCCAGCCGACGGCGGCGAGACCAACACGGTCGACGCCGTCCACCCCGAGTGGCGCGCTGCCGGCGAGCGAAGCGGCGACCTCTTCGTCGTCGCAGGCCCCGGCTACGCCTTCAGCGAGACGAGCGCTTCGTCGAATCCGCTCCCCGGCAACCACGGTGCGCCGCAGACGGCCGACAACTTCCTCGCAGTAGCCGGTGGCAGTGAGCTGGTGCGCCAAAGCGTCGTCAGCGGCGACGCCCCGATCGCCAGCCCGACGAACGCCGATCTCGCCCCCACGGTGATGGGGCTCCTGGGCCTGTTCGCCCCCGACGATTCCGATGGCAGCTTTCTCGCCGGGGCATTCGACCGCGGCGTGCTCAAGCGCGTCTCGCGCCCGCACCGGCCGAAGATCAGTGTCGGCGCTCGGAGGCTCAAGGTGCTGCCGGAGGGCGGGCGCTACGACATTCAGGCTCGAAGCAACCGTGGCAGCTGGCGCAGGCTGCGCCGAAACAGCGCTCGAAACAGCGTCCGCCTCGCCACGCTCGGCAGGGGCTGCACGCCCGTGCGCGCCCGGGTCAGGTCCGCGGCCGCAATCCGCAGCCCTTGGCGCACGAAGAAGATTCGCTGCGGCTAATTCACCTGTGACGGCGCTACTGGTTCGCCTGCGTCAGCAGGAACAGGCCGAGCGAGGTAAAGCCGACCATCAGCGCCAGCATCCAGTACTGCGAGCGCGCCGCGATGCGCGAGTCGCCGTAGATCTTGATCGCCCGGTCGTGGCCGAGCACGAGCGCGATCGCGTGACCGAGCACGAGCGCGCCGACCTGGATGTACCAGATCATCTCCGAACCGATGCTCGAGTAGTCGATGCCGCTGCCTGCGGTGCCGAAGATGTCGCTGCCGTCGCCAAGCGGGTCGGAAAGCAGGAACGTGAACTGCGCCTGTTCGAGGAAGAAGAGAACGCTGAAGTAATGAGCGACGAAATAGGCGAGCGCGATCGGGATGAAGGCGTGCGCGAACGCATGACCGAGCGATCGCGTCGATTCGCTGCTGCGCACCGTGTGCATACCGTAGATGCCTGCCCAGAAGAGGCCGAAGACGAAGCCCACGCTAACTGCCATGAACAGGGTGTTGGAGATGCGCGCCGACCACACCGGGCCCGCCGCCGAGAACCAGTCGGCGACTGAGTTGATCGGGTCGAACAGGACCCCTTCCGACGCGCCGTCGAACGTCGTCGCCCCGATGGCGACCAGGACGAGCGCCAATGACCCCTTGGCCGCGGGCACCCATTCTGTCGTCCCCGACAAAGCGCGGCGGACCCCGAGGCGCCGGTCGCGTACCTCGAACGGCGAAAGCGTCGCGAACATGCCGAAGAAGACCGAGAAAAACTCGCCACGGTCCAGCCACTTCTCACTGCCGAAGAGGGTCATCGCGACGAACGTGTAGGCGGTGTAGGCGAGGACCGCGATCGCAACCGTGTTCGGCGTCAGCCCGACGGCCTGAAAGCCCGTTTGCGCATAGACCAGCTCGAGCCAGGCGAACGCCAGCACCCCGGCGACGGCGGGCCAGCGCCCGAAGCGCTCCGGGTAGGTCATCGGCGGCGGCGGCGACTGGCGGGCGATCAGCTTGAACAAGCCGCCGACGGCGCGGGCGATCGCGCGCCAGGGGTTGAAGGCGCGAAAAACGTCGCCGAACAGGGCGCTGACGAAGACCATGCCCACCCAGACGGTGATGAAGACGAAGGTCAGCGAGAAGTTGCGATCGGGCGCCTCGGTACCCCTCAGCCCCGACCAGATCACGAGCCAAAGCAGGAATACGCCGACCGCGCCGGCGAGGATCTCGGCGAGGCGGTTTGTGAACATCGAGCCAAACACGCCTCGGATGGGGCGCCAGCGGGTGTCTTCGAAGCGCGACTCGTGCCACGCCACCGAGAGCACGTAGAAGGTGACGATCAGGACCGCCGCGGCGCCCCAGGCGAAGAGCCACTCGGGGATTGGGAGGTCGTCGCGCGCGACCACGACATGGCCGACGGAGGAGAGCGTGTCGCCGAGCACGAGGGTGGCTTATGCGGGGTTGACGGAGATCTCTGCGATCGGGACGACCGACTCCTCGAGCTCAACCTCGAAGACGCCCTCGAGCGTCGCCGGGACGTCGAACTCCACTCGACCGCCGGCGGTCACCTCCTGGGACACGTCGTAGCCGTGGAAATGGACCTCCTCGTCGCCGTCGGACTCGACGACGAAGCGAATGTCGTCGCCGGCCTTGAAGCTCAGCTCCAGCACGCCGCCCACCGGCTGTCCGTCCTTGACCACGATGGTCGGAACCGCGGGCCCCTCGGGCTTCTGCTGCTGCGGCTTGGAACCCCCGGGCTTGTCGTCCTCGGCGACCGTGGGCTCATCGGCGACGGTCGTCGCCTGCTGCTCGGCCTCGGCCGCGATCGGTTCTGAGCCATCGTCGCCGGAGTCCGCGCGCAGCACGAGAAAGAGACCGACGGCGACGACGATTGCGACCAGGCCGGCTGCGGCTTTTGCATTCGAGCTCATCGCCGCGAGATCTTACGCAGGCACTTCGAATTCCGATCAAGTGACCGTTGCCATTATTGCTCGGAGACACCTGGGTAGGGAGATCTGGCGAATGATTTCCGGGCGTGGGGTCCGGGGCTACTGAAGGGAAAACCAATGCCTCTACGAAGCAAGCTGATCGGCATGCTCGCCGGGTTCGCAATCGCCGCCACAGCAGCAGTCGCGCCAAGCGTCGCGGCCGCTTGGGCGCCGGCCAACTCGGCCGCGATCACGCCCGGCAACATGACCTTCACCGACGGCGCTCAGTGCACGTCGAACTTTATCTTCCAAGGCGCAACCGACGTCTATATCGGCCAGGCGGCTCACTGTTCGGGAACCGGCGCCGCAACCGACACCAACGGCTGTGACAGCGGTTCGCTGCCGCTCGGCACACCGGTCGAGGTCGACGGCGCGAGCCGTCCCGGCACCCTCACCTAAAACTCATGGATCGAGATGCAGAGTGACGGCGAGACCAATCCCGACGCCTGTCAGTACAACGACTTCGCCTTGATCAAGCTCGACCCCGCTGATGTCGCCCGGGTCAACCCCTCGATCCCAGGCTACGGCGGCCCCGCGGGTCTCGGGCCGTCGGCGGCGATGACCGGCGAGACCGTCTACTCCTATGGCAACTCCTCCCTGCGCGGGGGCG
The DNA here is from genome assembly GCA_046716525.1 of Solirubrobacterales bacterium. Taxonomy (GTDB): domain Bacteria; phylum Actinomycetota; class Thermoleophilia; order Solirubrobacterales; family 70-9; genus WHSW01. Next base: position 4,777 of record JBKJXG010000050.1, on the reverse strand, counting down.
TGAAGCAACTGCGGCCGAAGCAGGGTGTGGTCTTCCAGGGAGAGGGCAACGGCTGGAGCCGCACGGTCTATACGGCGACGCCCGGCGTCCCCGGCGATTCGGGAAGCGCCTTCCTCAGCGGCGACGGCGAGGCGATCGGAGTCCTCTCGACGCTGCAGATCGCACCGATCCCAGCCTCGAACGGGGTCAGCGACCTGCGCAGGTCCGTCCAGTACATGCATTCCCACAACAGTCAATTCGCCGACGTTTCGCTCGTCAACGGCACCGAGCCGTTCACGCCCGACATCGCCGGAGCGATGCTCGGCGGCTAGCCGAGCAGCCGAGCCCGTCGGTCGCCTCAGCGATCGGCGGGCTCTTCGCTTCGTGCCGGCGGCTGATCGATTTGCGGCGCGTCGACGGCGTCCTCGCTGAAGACGAAGACGAAGATCGCGACGATCGCCAGCCCGAGCGCCAGCCCGAGCAGGATCCCGAGTACGCGCTCGCCGCGCCTCAAACCCCGTCGAGCAGGCGCCAATTAGCGCGAAATGCCGACTCCGCCGCGGCCGCGAGAACGTCCTCGTCGGCGTCCGCGCCGACCTCTGAGATCAGCTCGCGGACTTCGGCCGCGTGCTCGACGTCGCGGCTCTCATGGATGCGAAAGTAGGCGGTGCCGGCGCCCTCGCTGAACCCGTAGCGTCGGAGCAGGCCCTCGCGCTTGGTCGCCGAGATCTCCGGCTGGCCGCTCTCGATCGCAAACAGGCGGACCAGCGTCTCGGTGACGTCGCCCGGGTCGGTCCACGCACGCACGCACTCGGCGGTCTCGGCCGTGGCGGCGTCTGCAGTTTCGCCGCCGCTCTCGCCGACGAAGCCGTCCCAGAGGCGGACGTGACCGCGCTCCTCGGCCGCGTGACGGCGCAGCTGCGGGCGTTCGGGCAGAGCGTCGGCAGCGGCATCGCTCATCGTCGCGATCGCCTCGACGGCATGGCGGTACTGGCCCGAGTAACGCGCCAGCTCCTCGCGCGTGAGCTCGCCCGCCGACCAGCGCTGGTAGAAGGGGTGGCGCAGAACGTTCCAGCGCTCGCGGCTGCTCTCGATGCGGTCCCAGATGCTCTCGTTCATGTCTTCTGCTCCCCTGTTCTCGATGGCGCGGATGCGAGGGCCAGCATAACGCTCGAGGTCGGCGGCCTCTCGGCGGGAGAGGCCTCTCTACGATCCGCCGCCGTGCGCCCCGAGCGAGACAACATCGCCGCGCCCGTTCTCCCCGGCCGTATCCGCTGGCTCAACGTCGAACGGGACCCGGTCATGGCCGAGCTCACCGCTGCCGGTCCGGTCCTCGTTCACTTCTTCGACTACGCGCAACTCAACAGCGTGCGCGCCCTCCCCTACGTCCTCGGCTGGGCCGAGCGCTACGGCCCGCATGGGCTGACCACTCTCGGCGTGCATTCGCCACGCTTTCGGTTCACGTCCGAGCGCGATGCGCTGGCATCTGCACTCGACCGGCTCGGCGCCCACCATCCGGTCGCAGACGATTGCGGATACACGATCTGGCACGACTACGGCTGCAAAGGATGGCCGTCGCTGTTTCTCTGGGGCCAAGGCGGCGTCCTGCGCTGGTTTCACTTCGGCGAAGGCGAGTACGAGGCAACCGAGGACGCGATTCAGGCCGAGCTGCGCGACCTCGACGCGTTGGCCGAGCTGCCGGCGGCGATGGCACCGCTGCGAGCGAGCGACGCCCGAGGCATCCTCGTCGCCCCGCCCAGCGACGAGGTCTTTCCCGGAGGCTCGGCGAGCGAGCCGTGGAGAGCCGGCGAAGGCGGCGGACCCATCGAGCTCGAGTACGCGGCGGGAGGCGCCCACGCATCGATCCAGGGCGAGGGCGAGCTCGCGATCACACTCGACCCGGGCACCCGCGACGAGCAGAGCTCGGAAGTGCAGGTGAGCGGCCCCGGCCTCTACGACCTCGCCCTGCATCCGCGCCACGAACGCCACACGATCTCGATCTCCGCGACGAGCGATCTGGCGATCTACTCGCTCAGCTTCTCCGCCGGCGTGCCCTGAACATCGTCTCCGGTCTCGATCTGAATCAGATCGGGACGATCGTGGTCGACCTGAAGGGTCGTGTGCTCGAGGTCGAAGCGCGAGCGCAACATCTCCTCGAGCTCGCGCCGTTTGGCGTGACAATCGGTCTGCTCACCGACGACAACGTGGGCGGCGAGCGCTGGGAACCCCGAGGTGATCGTCCACACGTGCAGGTCGTGGACCTGGCTCACACCCGGCATCGAGGCCATCGCGCGTCCGACCTCATCGACATCGGTGCCGGGAGGTGAGCCCTCGAGCAGGATCTGGACGGAGTCGCGAAGGATCGACCAGGAGCTGATCAAGATCAGCCCGCCGATGGCGACGCTGATCACTGGATCGGCGTACTCCCATCCGGTCGCGAGGATGACGACGGCGGCGAGGATGACGCCAACCGAGCCGAGCACGTCAGCAATCACATGGCGCAGCGCGGCGGACACGTTGAGGCTCTCGGCCGAACGGGCATGCAGGATCCGCGCGGCAACGAGATTGACGGCCAGGCCGACCGCCGCCACGACCAACACCAGCCCCGCTTCGACCTCGGGCGGATCGCTGAAGCGGGTTCCGGCCTCGATGAAGATCCAGATCGAGATCGCGACCAGGGTGACACCGTTGAACAACGCCGCGAGGATCTCGGCGCGACGGTAGCCGAACGTACGGCTGGGGCCACCGGCGCGTCCCGCGAGCCAGGCGGCGAACAGGGCCACGCCCAGAGAAAGGCTGTCGGAGAGCATGTGAGCGGCGTCGGCGAGCAGCGCGAGGCTGCCCGAGATGATGCCGCCGGCGATCTCGACGACGAGAAACGCCGTCGTCAGCGCGAGGGTGAGCTTCAGCGCTCGCTTGCCGCCGGAACGGTCGAGCTCGACGCCGGGAGAGTGACCGTCGTGACTATGTCCGGTGGGGCCGTGCATGCGCCCACGCTAGCGCCGGCGCGAGCGCGGCCGGCTAGCCGCGGGCGGCGAGCTGGGTCCGGATCGTCTTCGGCAGCATGAAGCGAACGTCCTCGTGAACGGCATGAAGCTCGGAGACGTCGTCGGCCCCGCGTTCGCGAAAGAACTCGACGAGCTCGGCCACGAGCTCCTCTGGAGCGCTGGCACCAGAGGTGATGCCAACGGTCTCGACACCATCCAGCCACTTCTCCTGCACCTGAGAGGCGTTGTCGATCAGGTGCGAGGCGGCGCCGCGCTCACGCGCCACCTCGACCAGGCGATTGGAGTTGGAGGAGTTGGTGGAGCCGATGACCAGCACCAGCTCGCACTCGACGGCAAGCTGCTTGACCGCGATCTGGCGGTTGGTGGTCGCGTAGCAGATGTCGTCGGACTTGCTCGAGATGATCTTCGGGAAGCGCTCACGCAGGCGGGCGATGATCGCGGCGGTCTCGTCGACGGAAAGGGTCGTTTGAGTGATGAAGGCGACGCGCTCGGGATTCTCGACTTCGAGCTCGTCGACCTCGGCGATCGTCTCGACCAAGGTGATCGCATCGGGCGCCTCGCCCGTGGTCCCCTCGACCTCTTCGTGACCCTGGTGGCCGATGAGGATGATCGCGTAGCCCTGCTCGGCGAACTTGCGCGCCGAGACGTGGACCTTGGTGACCAGCGGGCAGGTGGCGTCGATCGTGCGCAGGTTGCGCGCGGCGGAGTTCTCGTGCACGGCCGGGGCGACGCCGTGAGCCGAGAACACCACGAGCTCGCCCTCGGGCACCTCGCTCTCTTGTTCGACGAAGATCGCCCCGCGCTCGGTCAGCTGCTCGACGACATGCTTGTTGTGGACGATCTCCTTGCGCACGTAGACAGGCGGACCATGCAGCTCCAATGCCTTCTCGACCGTCTGCACAGCACGATCGACGCCCGCGCAGTAGCCACGCGGCGCAGCAAGCAGGACGCGTTTGGGCGCGTGGATGGCAACGGCTTCCGGCACGCCGACGAGGTTACTGTGGCGACTCGGGAGCGCTCGTGTCAGCTGCGACGTGTGAGGCTGTGCTCGCTGATCGCGATGAAGGGCGAGAAACCACGGCCAGGCCGTAGTTTCCCGCCCTTCGTTAGCCCGCTGGCGACTACTCCCCCAGCCCGATCAGTTCGAAGGCCTGCGTGCGCTCGCGGACGGCCTCGAGGCGGATCACCTTGCGGCCTCGGAACGACCACACGTGGAAGTAACGGAACTCTGTGGCGGCGCCGCTGCCGCTCCCGACTCCGCGCTGACATACGGCCACCACGACGCTGTCCGCTGCGTCGGCGATCTCCTCCGCTTCGATGGTGATACGGGCCCAGGGCTCGAGAAAGCCTCGCGTGTACTCCGCGACTCCTTCGAGGCCGAGGTATGTCCCGGCGTCGGGAAACTCGGGGCGCATGACCAACAACACGAGCGGGTCGAACAGTTCGACGCTTGCCTGAAAGTCGGCCTCGCTCCAGCGCTCATAGACGCCCCGGACCAGCTCCACGTTCTGCGGCAACATTGCTCGTGCAGTATCGCGATCCGGCGACGGCGGCTAGGCCGCGGTGATTGGACTCAGTGCCTCGACCGCTCCCCATGAACCACCGACGCCGGTGCGACTCAGGCGAGCTCAGTCGTCCGAATCCTCATCATCGTCGTGGCTGTCGTCATCATCGTCGTGGCTGGCGTCGTCGCCATCATCATCATCGTCGTCGTCCTCCCACGGTGGGGTGGGAGGCGGTTGCGCGGCCGGGGCGGGGGGCGCGCCGCCGTCGGGAGGTCCGCCGTCGGG
>JBKJXG010000049.1:0-2969 GCA_046716525.1 Solirubrobacterales bacterium | reverse complement strand
AAGCAGGGCCTTGTCGAGCTTCTCGAGCATGTTCGAAGCCGCCATGACGACGACGTTGTCGCGTCCCTCGAAGCCATCCATCTCGACCAGCAACTGGTTCAGCGTCTGGTCGCGCTCGCCCGAAATGTCCGAGCCACGTGCCGCTCCGACAGCGTCGAGCTCGTCGATGAAGATGATCGCCGGGGCGCTGTCGCGTGCGTCGCGAAAGAGCCTGCGGATGCGCGCCGCGCCGAGGCCGGCGAACATCTCGATGAAGTTGGAGGCCGACTGGCTGAAGAACTGCGCGCCCGACTCGTGGGCGACCGCTTTGGCCAGCAGGGTCTTGCCGGTGCCAGGGGGCCCGTGCAGCAGGATCCCCTTCGGCACGTTGGCCCCGAGCTGCTTGAAGCGCTTCGGATCGGAGAGGAACTCCACGACCTCGCGCAGCTCATCCTTGGTCTCGTCGACGCCGGCGACGTCATCCCATGTGACCGAGCTTTTCGAGCGGGGGCTGATCTCCTTCGGCTTGGTCCGCGGCATCATGCTGAACGTGCGCACGACGAAGACGGCGATGATGCCCATGAAGGCGAGCATGAGCAGGGTGCTGATCGTGTACAGATCCCACGTCAGGCCCAAGAAAGTAGAAACCAGCATCTGAAACGCCTTCCTGCCATGAGCCGGCATCGTGCCGACTACGACAAAGGTACGCCAAGCGGGCGCTTTCGGCCCTCAATATTTCGTCCAGGGGCGGCAACGACCGCTTTTTCAGCGCCGGCGCGGTCGGTTTCTGTACTCTCGATCTCGATCGGGGGATTGAGGAGTAGGTGGAGTGGCAAGGCTCCGTTCAGGCAGAAATTGCGTTCTCGCGCTTGTTCTCGCGACGGTGGCGGTCGCCCTTGCTTCTGCGCTGCCGGCGTCAGCGGTGGTGCCGCCGACGAACTGCGGCAACGTCGAGGTCAAGGGTCACAAGTTCAACGTCAAGGCCGATCAGATTCGCTGCAAGAAGGCGAAGCCGTTTGCGGTCGACTACCTCAAGCACAAGGATCACCCGCGTGGCTACAAGGGCGAGAACTACGGTGCCGGTACGCGGATCGAGTTTCGTTGCGCCAAGGGGATCAAGGTCTTTTTCGCGATCCGGCGTTAGCCTCGTCGACTAGTGCGGCGAACCGCGCACCGAGCTGCCGTGGCGCTTGTCGGTGCCACGGTCCTGCTGATTCCGGCGAGCGCCGCGGGGCACGGACTGGTTCAGCGCGCCAACCTTCCGATTCCGGAGTGGTTGTTCATCTGGGCGGCGCTAGTGGTCCTGATCGTCTCGTTCCTCGCCCTCGGCTTTCTCTGGCAGGAGCCCCGTCTGCAACGCGACCGTTGGCGCGGGCTGCCGCGACCGCTTGGCCGCGCCCTCGGGTCGCCGGTGCTCGATGCAGTCGCTGCGGTGATCGGCGTCGGAGTGCTGGTGCTGGTGCTGGTCGCCGGGTTCGCCGGCACCCAGAGTCCGCTGGACAACATTTCCCCGACCTTTGTCTTCATCACTTTCTGGGTTGGCATGGCGTTCGCGAGTGCCTTGTTCGGAGGAATCTTTCGCGCGCTCAGTCCGTGGCGAGCGATCGGCCGCGGGATCGAGCGCCGGCGCCCCTCCGATTGGCAACCGCGCGAGTATCCGCAGCGCCTCGGTCGCTGGCCGGCGGCCGCGGGCCTGCTGGCCTTCACCTGGATCGAGCTGGCATCAGGGTGGAGCGAACAGCCGCGGACAATCGCAATTGCGGTCGCCGGGTACACCGCCATCACCCTCGCAGCGCAGACGGTCTGGGGAGTGGAGAGTTGGACCCGTCGGGGCGAAGCGTTCGCCGTCTACTTCGACCTGTTCGCGCGAATCTCACCGCTCGAGCGTCGCGACGGCACGCTCGGCCTGCGCCCGCCGCTCGGTGGTCTCCCGCGTCTCGACCCCGTCCCAGGAACGGTCGCCGTGGTGGTCGTGATGATCGGGACCGTCACCTATGACGGCTTCAGCAGCGGCTCGCTTTGGACCGATCTCACCGCCACGCTCGAACGCGATGCGCCGACCCTGACCGCAACGCTCGGCCTTGGCCTCGGCGTCGCCCTGATCGCAACTCTCTACGCCCTGGGCATCGCTGGGATGCGCTCGATCACCCCCGGCCTCGACGCCCGAGAGTTGCGGCGCGCCTTCGTCCACACGCTGGTTCCGATCGCCTTCGTCTACGTCGTCGCTCATTACCTCACGTTCTTGGTTTTCGAGGGTCAGGCGATCGTCTACCTGGTCTCGGATCCGCTCGGAGAGGGCTGGGACCTGTTCGGGACCGCGACCGCATCGATCGACTACGGGATCCTCAGCCAGAACGACGCTTGGTATCTGCAGGTCGGGTTCGTCATCGCCGGGCACGTTGCCGGACTCGTCCTCGCCCACGATCGCGCTCTCGCGCTCTTTTCCGATTCACGCCTCGCGCTGCGCTCCCAATATTGGATGCTCGGGGTGATGATCGGCTTCACTACGCTCGCCCTATGGCTGCTCGCGAGTGCGCAGGGATGAGGCGGCACTCGGCGCTACTGCTGACCCTGATGGCAGCAACGGCCGCCACCGGCTGCGGAGCGGACGATGACACCGCTGCCGGGCTTTCGAGTCGGCTGGTCGATCTCGACGCCCGTCCGCCGCTGATCAACTCGCTCGAACGCGACGAGCGCAGCGACGAGCTCTTGCTCACCACCAACCGCGGCTTCTATCGCATCGACCCGCAGACCGACGAGGTCAGTCGTGAGCGCGGCACGATCAGCGCCGACGGCGCCAGCTCGAGCATGGGCACGTTTCTCGAGATCAAGTACGAGTCGCCCGGGGTGCTGATCGGGTCCGGTCATCCCGACGAGCGAACGCTGCCCCAGTACCTCGGCTTCATCCGCTCCGAGGACGATGGCCGCACCTGGGAGGTCGTCTCGCGTCTTGGCCTCGCCGACCTGCACAAGCTCGTGCTCAAGCACGA
>JBKJXG010000048.1:0-4107 GCA_046716525.1 Solirubrobacterales bacterium | reverse complement strand
ACGAGTCCTTCTACGAGACGCCAGAGCAGACCTATCCCTATGACCCGGAGCTGGCGAGCCAGATGCTCGACGACGCGGGCTGGCAGGACAACGGCGAGGAGCCGCGGACCAAGGACGGCCAAACGCTCTCTTTCGACCTCTATGTGCGCTCGGAGTCGCAGTCTGACATTCAGGCAGCGCGCTTGGTGGCCGAGATGGCGACAGAGATCGGGGTCGAGTTCAACGTCCAGGTCGTCGGCGTCGGGAAGCTCACCGAGCTCACCGTGCAGAAAGTGGATGGCGTACCGGCGCCCGCCTTCGACAGCTTCATCTGGGGCTGGGGAGGCGATCCCTACGACCCGAGCTTCCTGCTCAGCCTGTTCACGACGGGCGAGATCGGCGCGTCGTCGGACGCCTTCTACTCGAACCCGGAGTACGACCGGCTTTTCGAGCAGCAAGCCGGGGAGTTCGACACCGAGGCTCGCAGGGAGATCGTGCAGGAGATGGTCGCGATCACCCAGGAGGACCTTCCCTACATCGTGCTGACCGAGGACCCGAACCTTTCGGCCTACCGCAGCGACCAAGTTGCCAATGTCGAGCCCGCGTGCCCGAGTGAGACCGGTGACCCGATCTGCGAGCAGGTCTCCTACGAGGCTCTGATCGGGCTGGCTCCTGCCACCGGAGCCTCGGCGGACGACGGGGGCGGAGCGCCGGTCGGGCTGATCGTGCTCGGCGCCGTGGTGCTCGCGGGCGGCGCCTTCCTGGTGATGCGCTCGCGCCGGCGCCGAGACCGCGACCCGCTGGAGCTCGAGCGTTGAGCCGACGGGGCCGGCCCAGACGATGAGCGATGACGCGTGAGCGCACGCTGGCTCGCGGGCAAGGCGGGGGCGGCGCTGTTGACGCTCGCCTTCGTCATCGTCTTCAACTTCTTCCTCTTTCGGGTGATGGGCGACCCGACCACGCAGCTGGCGCGCCTACCCCAGTCCACCCCTGAGGAGATCGAGAAGCTTCGCGCCGACTACGGGCTCGACAAGCCGCTCTTGGGTCAGTTCGCGGACTACGTCGGCGATACGCTGCGGCTCGACCTCGGGACCAGCCAGCGCACCCGCGAGCCGGTCTGGGACGAGATCCTGAAAGCGCTCCCTTGGACGCTGCTGCTGGTCGGCACCGGGACGCTGCTGGCGACGGTGATCGGCGCGTGGCTGGGGGTGGTCGCTGCGACCCGGCGTGGGAAGAAGGCCGACGACGGCTTGCTCGGCTTCAGCCTGTTCACCTACGCGGCCCCGGAGTACTGGATCGGAATCATCCTGATCCTGGTCTTCGCGGTCGCGATCCCGATATTTCCCGCCGGCCAGCAGGTGACCCCGGGTGCCGAGTTCGACTCCTTCTTTGCCGAGGCGCTGGACGTCGCCGAGCACCTGGTGCTGCCGGCAACGGCGATGACCCTGATGCTGCTGGGCCAGTACTTCCTGATCATGCGCTCGTCGATGGTCGATGTGCTCACCGAGGACTTCATCACGGTCAAGCGCGCGACCGGATTGCCGTGGGAGCGCGTCGTGCGCAGCCATGCCGTTCCCAATGCGTTGTTGCCGTTGGTGACGCTCTCGGCGATCCAATTCGGCCTGGTCGCCGGTGGCGCGATCACGATCGAGACGATCTTCTCCTGGCCGGGTCTCGGAGAGCTCAGCTTCAACGCCATCAACGACAAGAACTTCCCGGTGCTTCAGGGCACGTTCCTCGTCTTCTCGGTTGGGGTCATCGTCGCCAACCTGCTCGCCGACTGTCTGTACTTCGTCCTTGACCCGCGGGTGCAGTCGCGATGACCGACGAGCGCGTCGGTTACTTACTCCTGCGTACCTGGCGCGGGCGGCTCGGGCTTGGGATGCTCGGCATGTTCGTGTTCATGGCTCTGTTCGGTGGTCTGGTCGCTCCCGACGACCCCAAGGCCTCCAGCCTCGAGGTGCTCGCCCCGCCCAGCTCCGAGCACTGGCTCGGGACCACGGAGAGCGGCGCCGACGTGCTCTCCCAGCTGCTGGTCGGTGCCCGCGTGTCGATCGTCGTCGGCTTTGCCGCCGCCACCATCTCGGCCTTGCTGGGGTCGGCGGTCGGCCTCGCCGGCGGCTACTTCGGCGGCTGGACCGACAAGATCCTCGACGCGCTCGAGAACTGGTTCTTGGTGATCCCGACGCTGCCGCTGATGATCGTGCTGGCGCGCCTGCTCGACCCGTCCCTGACCGTGCTCATCGTCGTCATCGGGTTGACCTCGTGGGCGGGAACGGGGCGCATCGTTCGCGCCCAGGTGTTCACGTTGCGCGAACGGGCCTTCGTCGAGCGCGCCCGGGCGCTGGGCGCAAGCGACTTCCACATCATCAAGACGCACATCCTGCCGAACACGCTGCCGCTGATCTTCGCCAACACCGTTCTGATCGTCGCCGTCGCGATCCTCTCGGAGGCAGCGCTGTCGTTCCTCGGCCTCGGCGACCCGAACTCGATCTCATGGGGCACGATGCTCGAGAACGCGTTCGAGTCGGGCGCGCCGAGTGCCGGCGCGTGGTGGTACGTGGTGCCCCCGGGGCTCGCGATCACGTTGCTCGTGCTTGCGGTGGCCATACTCGGCTTTCTGTTCGAGGAGTACGTCAACCCGCGGCTGCGAGAGGTGCGATGAGCCCCGTCGAGGATGCGCTGCTCGAGGTCAGCGATCTCACGGTTCGCGCCGGCGACAGCCCGATTGTCGATGGCGTCGACTTCTCGCTCGCGCGTGGTGAGGCGCTCGGCCTCGCCGGGGAATCGGGTTGCGGCAAGACGACGACGGCACTGGCGCTGATGAAGCTGTTGCCGGCAAGCCTCGAGCAGTCGGGTGAGATCACCCTGCGCCCGCCCGGGGGCGAGGAGCCGATCAACATCGACCGCCGGACGGAGCGCGGCATGGGCCTCGTTCGATGGCGTCACGCCTCGCTCGTCTTTCAGGGTGCGATGAACTCACTCGACCCCGTGCAGCGCATCGACGCTCAGATCGAAGAGGCGATCCGCCTGCATGAACGAGTTGGCGCGAACGAGGTGAGCGAGCGTATCGCTGACCTGCTGACCACCGTCGGGATCGCACCGGCGCTCGGTCGCCGCTATGCGCACGAGCTCTCCGGCGGCCAGCGCCAAAGGGTGATGATCGCGCTCGCCCTCGCCTGTCGGCCCTCGCTGGTGATCGCGGACGAGCCGACGACGGCGCTCGACGTTGTCATGCAGGCCCAGGTGTTGCAGCTGCTCGAACGCCTGCGCGAAAACCTCGGCCTCGCCCTGATCTTGATCTCTCACGATCTCGGTGTGCTCGCCGAGACATGCGACCGGGTCGCGGTGATGTACGCGGGGCGGATAATCGAAATCGGTCCGGCAGACTCCATCTTCGCCTCCCCGCAGCATCCCTACACCAAGCACCTGCTCGACACGCTGCCGGTGATCGGCGGCAGCCGAGGCCTTGCACCACCGATACCCGGCGGGCCACCGGCACCGGGTGAACCGCCCGAAGGCTGTCGCTTTCGTCCACGCTGTCCTTATGCGGGGGCCGAGTGCATGAGCGACCCACCGCTGCGCGAGGTCGCCCCGGCGCACAGTGCGGCCTGTCATTTCGCTCCCTGGACCGAATGGCCGGCGCTCGAGGCCGCTGGGGCGGGAGGGATTCGATGACGCAGGCGACTGCTTCCCTGCTCGAGGCGCGCGAGATCGGCGTTCAGTTTCGCTCGCGCGGAGCGACCGCGCGGGCGCTGGACGGCGTCTCGCTGCAATGGCGGCGGGGCGAGATCCTCGGTGTGGTCGGTGAGTCGGGCTGTGGCAAGTCGACGCTGGCACGGGCGCTGCTCGGTCTGCAACCGACCGTAGCCGGGGAGGTCATGCTCGACGACCAGGCGGTCGCCGGCAAGCCCGCGCTCGGCGAACTGCGCCGGCGGGTGCAGATGATCTTCCAGGACCCCTACCAGACGCTGAACCCGCGTCAGCGTGTGTCGGCGATCGTCGCTGAGCCGCTCGTGGTTCAAGGCATCTCGCTCGACGAGCATCCCGAGCGAGTGCAGCGCGCGCTCAACGACGTCGGGCTCGAGCCCGAGCGCTTTCTCGACCGCTACCCGCACCAGCTCTCGG
>JBKJXG010000047.1:0-6162 GCA_046716525.1 Solirubrobacterales bacterium | reverse complement strand
CGCGGGTCGTAATGGACGGCGCTCGCCTCGAGCTCATCGCCGCCCTCGAGCGCGACCGTCGTGTCGTCCTCACCGGCAACGACGTGGGCATTGATAACGACCGTCTGCGGCGCAGCAACCCAACCCGAACCCGCCACTCCGAGCCCACACGCGGTGCCGAGCACACGCACGCTCGAGCCCGCCGCAACAACGACCTGCGGATCGTCGACGACGCCGCGATCGGGCGGTGCGACGTCGGCTTCGGGCCCGCGCACGGCCGGTGTCGGATCGACCCGGCGAAGCACGTTCAGCAGCGGGCCCGACGGTGGCAGTGCGTTGTTGAGAGCGCCGAGGATGACCGAGCGCTGTACGGCCTCGCGCAGCTCGCGCGCGTTGCCACCGCCGAGGTTGAGCGCGACCGCGCCAAACCCCCAGGAGACGAGCAGGGCGAGCGCGGCGAACAGCAGCGCGCCGCCGACGCCATCAGCGGCGCCGGCGCCGGCCCGCAGACGCCGGCGCAAGGCTGTGGCGATGCCACCGAGAGCAACCGCGAGAAAAGCTCCGATGAGTACGCCTGTGCCGACGGCGACGAGCGGCGCATACCGCGACTGCGAGCCTCCAGCCAGCAGCTCCGGGCCGATCCGCGCTCCCAGCGCTGCTCCGGCGAGGAATCCCGCAAGCGGCAGTGCACTGGCGATCAAGCCTCTCTCATAGCCCAGCGCCCCGAGGGCAATGACGAAGAGGATGATGCCGGCGTCTACGAGATTCAAAGTCGGTCCCGCGAAGCCACTACCTTCTGCGGTGTGTTGTACGGCTCGCCCAGGTATCGAAAAGCTAGCGCACGGTTCTGGTGGGTTTGAACGAGGCCGGGGCAACGGCGGGGTCCTGGACGCAGCGCAGGCGGCGCATGTACACGCGGGCTGTGCCGCTGGTGGTGGTCGCATCCGGCGCCTTCATCACCGGCATCGTCGTCGCCGCCGGCCCCGACTCCCCCGGCGCGCAGCGGTTCCTTGCCGCGTGGGAGGACGGCGATTACGCCTCGATGCACGCCGAGCTGACGCCGGAGGCGAAAGCCGAGTACTCGCTCGAGGGGTTTGAGCGAACCTACGAGCGCGCTGCAGAGACGGCAACGATCTCCTCGTTCGAGATCGGCGACGAGACTGAAGAAGGCGGCGCGGTGGTCGCGCCGCTGCGCCTCGAGACCCGGGCCTTCGGCGCAATCGAGCAGGACACCGAGTTGCCGCTCGCAGATGGCGCGGTCAGCTGGGAGCCCCATCTCGCCTTCCCCGGCCTCGAGCGCGATGAGCGCTTGGAGCGCCGCACGCGCGCTCCGCAGCGCGCCGCGATCCTCGCGGTCGACCGCAGCCCGCTCGCCAAGGGGCCGGCAGCCGCGCGCGCTCTCGCGAGCTCGACGCTGGCGGTGGTCGGCGAGGTTGGCACGCCCTCGCCCGAACAGGCCGATGAGCTCATGGCGGCCGGTTTTCCCGAGGGCACCCTGACCGGCACGTCCGGCCTCGAGCTTGCCTTCAACGACCGCCTCTCCGGCACTCCGGGCGGTCAGCTGATCGCCGTTGGCGCGCCGCAGGAAAGCGAGGCGGGCGGCGAGCGAGTCCTCGCCGAGAGCGCTCCGGTTGCCGGCGAGGCGGTGCGGACGACAATCGACCCGGTGCTGCAGGCGGCGGCCGTCGCGGCGCTCGGCTCGCTCTACGGCGGCGCAGCGGTGCTCGACGCGCGCAGCGGTGAGGTCCGAGCACTCGCCGGCCTCGGCTATTCCGCACCGCAACCACCAGGATCGACGTTCAAGGTGATCACCGCCAGCGGTGCTCTCGAAGCCGGCATCGTCAAGACATCGGACTCGTTCGCGGTGGAGGTCTCCAACACCGACATCGGCCGCGAGATCGCCAACTCCCACGATTCGCCTTGCGGCGGGACGTTCACGCAGACGTTCGCAGACTCCTGCAACACGGTGTTCGCCCCACTCGGGGTCGAGCTCGGAGCCGAGAAGCTCGTCGAAACAGCGGAGCTTTTCGGTTTCAACTCGCCGCCGTCGCTGCTCGGCAAGCAGGCAACGGCCGCGCTCGCCCCGCCTTCGAGCACGATCCCCGAGACGCTCGCTTCCAGTGTCGAGGTCGGCGAGTCGGCGATCGGTCAGGGCCAGGTGCTGGCTACGCCCCTTCAGATGGCCAGCGTGGCGCAAACGATTGCCAACGGCGGCGTCCGTTCCCCGACCTCGATTGCGCGAACGGAGGGCCTCGGCCCAGAACTCGAGCCGGTCGAGGTGATGGCACCGCCGACCGCGAAGACGATGACCGCTCTCATGGTCGAGGTCGTAAACAGCGGCACCGGCACCGCCGCGGCGCTGCCCGACGCGCAGGTGGCTGGAAAGACCGGGACGGCCGAGCTCGGTCCGAAGGCGCTCGAGCCGGGTCAGGAGCTCGCCCCCGGGGAGGAGCCCGAGCAGGAGCTCGATGCATGGTTCACGGCCTTCGCCCCGGCTCAGAGCCCGAAGCTCGCGGTCGCGGTCATGGTCGTCAACTCGACCGGGGACGGCGGCGAGGTAGCGGCCCCGATCGCCGCCCAGATCCTTCAGGCGGGCTTGGGGTAGGTGCGGGGCGCCCCTCGGCGCTGCATCGCACGAACGGCGGCAGTAAGGGGAGTGAGCTCGGGGCGGTTGAGGTGAGATCGTCGTCTCGACGAGTTGTTGTCGCTATACGAGCACAAGTCGTCGAAGTAGCGAATCCGTGCCTAACCCACCCCCTCACTGACAAACGCGCCCCACCCCCGCTCCGAGCTAGATGTCGAGAATCACTTCGCCGTTGCCGTCGAAGGTCTGGATCTCGAGGTTGAGCGGCCGATTCTCGCTGACCTCATCGGAGACCTCGAAGATCAGCAGCGCGGCCTGGTTGGGGCCGCTCTCCGCCGCCGTATCGGGGAGCGGCAGTTGGCCCTCTGCGGGCACCTCGCTGCCGACATCGAGCGCGTACGGACTTTCGCTGTCGACGAGCTCGTACTCTTCCTCGAGCGTGTCGCGAACTACGTAGTTGGTCGCCGTTGGCCGGGGCTCCTCCTCGTGGTTGGTGACCACCAGGAAGACCCCGAGGTACTCGCTCCCCGCAGGCGGCGGCGGCTGGCCGACGAGGTACTGTGCGTCCTCGGCGTCATCGGGATTGAGAAAGCGCGTGATCTGAATGTTGTAGTCGAGGCCGGCGAGTTCGATCGGCTCGCCCTCGACGACTTCGGTGAGCTCCTCCTCACCACAGCCGGCGACGGCGCTCGAAAGCGCGAGGCCGGCGAGCATGGAGAGGGCGAACTGGGTCGTGCGTCGGTTCATCGGAGCCGCAGTTTATGGAACCGGCACGGACTAACGGTTGAAGGTGGGAAGGCGGTCGGCGCCCGCGAGGCGGACGTGCTCGATCGGGCGCTGGCTCTCGGCGAGCTCGCGCAGGCGAGCCAGCATCCGCCTGAACTCGCGACGCAGCCGGCGCGACGAGAGCGTCAGATCGCGAGCCCTGTCGAACGGGTTCGACGGCTCGGTCCAAAACGTCACCGTCACCTCGCTTCCGTCGGGCGATGGCCCCTCGGCAAGCTCCCACACGGTGAATGCCGGGATGCGGTTGGTGCGCCCACCCATGCCGTGCTCGCGCACGAGGTATGGCCGTTCAGCCTGGTCGATCACCGTGTCCATCCAGCCGACCTTCGCCAGGTGATAACGGGCAGAAGCCCCAATGCCCACCGGCTTCAAGCGACCGAGCCGGAAGTCGGTGAAGAGTTGATCACTGAACTCGGGGCGGATCGAGAGATCGATCAGTAGATCGAAGATGCGCTCCCGGGGGGCGTCGATGCTGAGGCTGGCAAAAACCGGTCGCACGCGGCGGCGATTGTATTCGCCACGGGCCACACGGCCTCGTCGGAGCCAAGAACTCTGCTATTTCCGTCCATTTGTTTGGTGAGGGATTAGACGGTTAGGCAGCCATTGTTAGGATCGGCACATAGCCGGGTACTGATATGCCAATGCTCACAGACAGCTCTCCCACTGGCGCGAACTCCGACGTGGAGGTGCATCAGACAGGCGAGCAGGTCACTCTCGCCCAGGCCGGCTCGCTGAAATGCACCGGCTGCGGTTATGCAATTGCCCCCAGCGCGAGCGATGAGCTGCCGCAGTGTCCCAACTGCGGCGGTGAGAGCTTTCGCCGGGTGTCGATCTTCGCAGCGCCAAAGCTCGAAGCCGACTCCGTCGGCCCCGCCGATACGCCTCCGGAATGGCTCGCCGAGGCCCGGGCCCAACTCGAGCTGCCGGGCAACTATCTCGCGTTTGAAGACGACGACGGCGGCTATGCCGTGATCCGTCTCGAGTCCGGCTGGACGCGAATCGGTCGCAGCGCCGCGGCCGATGTCCTACTCGACAACCCAACCGTCTCGCGCCGCCACGCGCTCGTGGTCGTGACCGAGGCCGGCGTCCGCGCCCTCGACGATCGCAGCCTCAATGGCCTTTTCGTCAACGGCGAGCGCGTCGAGTGGGCGCCGCTCACAGACGGTGACGAGCTCGAGATCGGCTGCTACCGGATCTACCTGCTCGAAGCCTGAATCGGCTGGAGGCCTAGAGGGCGTCGACGCGACCTGCCCGCCGGGACCTACCGCCTGCTAATCGCTATTCCGTCGAGATGTTCGGATCTGCCTGCACCTTCTCGGGCACGATCACGAGGAAGTGCTCGACCGCGTCGAGGGCGAGCTCGAGCATGCGCCCGGCCTCTTCGGGCTGGCCGGTCGCACGCAGTTCGTCGCCGTAGCGAGCCAGCAGGTACTGGATGTCGAGCTCGCCCTCGGCGTCGATCTCAGTCAGGTGGACCTTCGCTCCCTCCCCAAGCCGTCGCGCGATCGCCTCGCGGTCGAGGTTCCAAGCGGGATTGTGGCGGACGTAGACGCGCCCGCCGGTCATTCCGGCGCAGGCCCAGGGGCCGATGTCGCCGAGAACGACAGCGCGGCCTGAGGTCATGTACTCGAAGGCAAAGCCCTTCGCGTTGGCGCGGTCGACGACACAGCCGAGGGCGTCGTCGAGCGCTTGCGCCGGCTCGCCGCCGAGCACGACGTCGGCTCCCGAGAGGCGAATGCAAAAGCGCGAGTCCGCCGAGCCTTGAACGAACAGGCGCCCGCGTTGGGCCCCGTAGGCAAACGACTTGCCGACCGAGCCGTTGACCCGGGTCCCGTCAGCGCCCTTGCCCTTCATGATCGAGACCGTGCCGCCGAGCATGGCCTTGCCGACGCCGTCCTGGGCGCCGCCCTCGACGCGCACGGTCACGCCCCAGGCGTTGAACGCGCCAAAGCCCTGGCCCGCGACCGAGCCACCGTTGAAGTTGACCTCGGCGAGCACATCCTCGCTCGACTCGGGGCCGTCGCCGTAGATTCGCGACCGGGCCAGCGCTCCCGACAGCGCCGCGCCGAGCACGCGATCGCTGGCATCGGTCGCGCGCCCGAACCGG
Organism: Solirubrobacterales bacterium; assembly: GCA_046716525.1. Taxonomy (GTDB): domain Bacteria; phylum Actinomycetota; class Thermoleophilia; order Solirubrobacterales; family 70-9; genus WHSW01. Next base: position 706 of record JBKJXG010000047.1, on the reverse strand, counting down.
CGCTGAACGACGCTGCCGCCGCAGACGTCGTCGGCGATCGCAGAGAGCTGGGTCGAGGCATCGCTTCGCTGCATGCGGATCGGCCGCGCCCGAACCAAGCCCGCCTCGGCGCGAGCCTCGACCGGCTCATGATCGGCAACCGGGAGATCAGTCGGCTCCAGGTCGAGGTACTCCTCCAGGGGCGTGATCAGCTCGCTGAGGTCGAGCGCGTCGTGGTGTGAGATCTGCTCGAGCAGGTCGTAGCGACCGACGAGGTCCTGGGTGCGCTCATAGCCGAGCTCGGCGGTCAGCGAACGCACCTGCTCGCCCATGGCCGAGAAGAAGCGGGCGCAGTTCTCGGCCGCGCTCGAGACCTGCTGGGGCGTGAACTTCTTCAATCCGTGCTCGGCCGCCTCCTCGGTCGTCTCGATCTGGGTCGCGATGCCGACGTGACAGGTGTCGAGTTGGCAGCCGCGGCAGATCGTGCAGCCGAGCGAGACCATCGCCAAGGTACCGAAGCCGATTCGGTTGGCGCCCATGCAGATCAACTTGATGATGTCGTGGGCGTGGCGGTAACCACCGTCGGCCCAGATCTCGACCCGGTTTCTGATCCCCGCCTCCATCAGCGCCCGGTGTACGAGGCGGGTGCCGATGTCCGACGGCAGGCCGACGTGGCGCAGCGCGTGCTGGCGCGCGGCGCCGGTCCCGCCCTCGAAGCCCGAGAGGG
>JBKJXG010000046.1:0-3410 GCA_046716525.1 Solirubrobacterales bacterium | reverse complement strand
AAGGTCGGCTTCGTCGGCGAGATCGAGAAGGTCAACGTCGACGTCATCGATCACATCGCCGAGGACTACGTCCCCGTGATCGCCTCCGTCGGCACCGACCGCGAGGGCAACTCCTACAACGTCAACGCCGACATCGCGGCGGGCAAGGTGGCCGCGGCGCTCGGCGCGCACAAGGCAATCTTCCTCACCGATGTGCCGGGCTGGCTTGCGGATCCGAAGGATGATTCCTCGCTCAACTCGCGGGCGAGCGTCGACGAGGTCGAGGCCGCGATCGCCGCGATCGGCGGCGGCATGCGGCCCAAGCTCGGCGCCTGCGTCGAGGCGATCCGCGGCGGCGTCGGATCGGCGCTCATCATCGACGGGCGCGAACCGCACTCGCTGCTGCTGGAGCTGTTCACCGACTCCGGCATCGGCACGATGATCACGTGAGCCGGCTTTCCCGGCTGCAAGAGCTCGAAGCGCGCTTCGCGATGCCGACCTACGCCCGGGCGCCGGTCGAGTTCGTGCGCGGCGAGGGCTGGACGATCTGGGATCGCGACGGGCACGCCTACCTCGACTTCTTCGCCGGGCTCTCGGTTCACAACGCCGGCCATTGCCACCCCGAGATCGTCGCCGCCGTCTGCGAGCAGGCGGCGGAGCTCGGGGGCTGCTCGAACCTCTACTACTCCGAGCCGGCGCTGCGCTTGTGTGAGCGGCTATCCGAGTCCAGCCTGGGTGGCAAGGTCTTTCTCGCCAACAGCGGCACCGAGGCGAACGAATGCGCGCTCAAGCTGGTCCGAAAGCATGCACACGCCCGGGGCGTCGCCGAGCCCGAGATCGTGACGCTGGACCACGGCTTTCACGGCCGCACCCTGGGTTCGCTGGCGGCAACGCCGAGACTCGCCCGCGACGATGTCTTCGGGCCCCTGCCGCGAGGCTTCGTCTCCGTCGGGCGCGACGACCCCGCCGCCCTTCGCGCCGCCGTTAGCGAGCGCACCGCCGCCGTCATGATCGAGCCGATCCAAGGCGAGGCGGGGGTCTATCCCATCGCCGCCGAGGTGATTGCCGCCGCACGGGAGTCGTGCTCGGAGTCCGGTGCGCTGCTCGTCTTCGACGAGGTGCAGACCGGCATGGGCAGGACCGGTTCAGTTTGGGCCTACCAGCAGCTCGACGTCGAGCCCGACGTGCTGACTGCGGCCAAGGCGCTTGGCGGTGGCCTGCCGGTGGGCGCCGTGGTGATCTCACCAGGACTCGGCGACGGACTCGTCAAGGGCGACCACGGCTCCACCTTCGCCGGCGGCCCGGTGACCGCCCGTGCCGCATTGGCGGCCCTCGACGTGCTCGGGGACCGAGAGCTGCTTGCCCGCGTCGACTCGCTGGGCAGCCGCTTCATGGCCGGTCTTGCCGGCATCGACGGGATAGCCGAGGTGCGGGGGAGAGGCCTGATGGTGGGGGTCAGCGTGGATCAGGGCATGGATGCGGCCGCTGTCGCGAGCCGGGCCCTGCATGGTCAAAGGCTCGTGCTCAACGTTCCCGGCGACGGGATGCTCCGCTTCCTGCCGCCGTTGACGGTCGGCGAGGAGCAGGTAGACGACGCCCTGGCCCGCCTCGATCGCGCGATCGCCTGAACGTCGCCGCCCGAGTCTTCCGCTCGCGTCGCAAGTGCACCAGGCTTGCCTCGCCGCGTGGAGGTGCCGCTGTCGCGCGTACACCTACCCTTCGTAGAGCCGCGCGCTCGGCGTTCCTTCGGCGAGCCCGTCACCCGCCGTGGCTCGGAGCTGCTGTCGGCGCCGCATACAGGGGATGTGACCGGCCCGCAGGCGCGGGACGGAGCAGCCGCAGCGACTCGGAGTATCGGCGCCTCTCGGAAAACGCCACCTCGGCCCCCAACGACCGACTCACGCACCCGCAGCAGCCGATTGCGCCGCGCGCCGCTGGGCGCTGGCCGCGGGAATCGAAGCTCTCGCGCTGCCAGGCATCACTCGTTGAGGCTGCTTGGTGCATGGGCGCGGCGAGGGCGGCCGAAGACCGCCTTTTGGCGCCGCACGTGCGCTAGATGCGGGATCAGACGACCGGATATCGTGAGCTGCGCCGTTGACGCAGAGGGTCCATGAAGTCCCTTGCAGTGCCTCCGAGCGACCAACCATGCGATCTACGCGAGCATCTATAGAATTTGCGCCGTTTCGTGAAGGCGACTCACTCGCTCGAGAATGGGACGATTTCGCCAACCGAGTTGGGTCGCCTCCGTTCTTGCGACCCGGCTGGTTTGCTGCGTGGCAGCGGGCATTTCACTCCAGCGGGGGCGTACAACTGCTGTGTTCCCGGCGAGACGGACGACTAGTCGGCATCGCCCCGCTCATCCGAGCTCGCGGAGTTACGGCCTCGGTTTCCAACTGGCATTCGCCGATGTATGGATGCATCGTGGAGCATGACGCGGATGCCAGGGATCTTGCCGCCGCCATGTTCGCCAGTCCGGCCCGCCGCCTAGATCTGGCGTTCTTGCCAGCCGATGGAGCGCTTGCCAGTGAGGTGCGTACCCTCGCCAAGTCGCAGGGCCTCACAATGATCGAGCGGGTGATTCAACGCTCGCCGTATGTCGAACTTGGTGGCGACTGGGAATACTTCGAAAAGGGACTTCCGACGAAGCGCCGTTCCGATCTTCGCCGGCGACGAAAGCGCCTGGAGGAGCAGGGTGTGCTCAGGTTCGAAACCTCCGATGGGCGCCGAGGTCTTGAGTACCTTCTTGAAGAGGGATTCATGGTTGAGGCATTGGGCTGGAAGGGCTCACGAGGCAGTGCAATCGCGTCGCAACCACGCACCATTCGTTTTTATACCGACGTCGCGCGTTGGGCTGCGTCGCGTGACTGGCTAAAGATTTGGTTTCTGAGACTCGATCAACGCGCAGTTGCGTTTGCGCTCTGTTTCGTTCACCAAGGCGTGCTCTACGTGCTAAAGATCGGGTTTGACCCGGCCTTTGCCCGATTCGGTCCCGGTACGCTTCTGACCAGGGAAATGTTCGCTGCGGCTTTTGCTGGAGGCTTGAAGCGATACGAGTTCCTCGGCCAACCGGACCCCTACAAGCTGGTGTGGGCGGATCACGTTCACGAGTTCACCCGTTTGCAGGTCTTTTCAGCAAGCCCAAGCGGCCGGATGGCGCGGCTGGCCTGGCAATGGGGGCGGCCACTCGCAGCTCGAGTACGCGGATCGATGGTTCAGAGGTAGCGGTAAGCGATTGCCGCAGCTAGGCGAATGCCGGCCGTGGGTGCCCTTTGCCACACCTCGGAAACTATCGACTCCAGCCGCGGCTCCTCGGCAGGCCCGGTAGGGCCTGTCGACGGATGGAACTTTTTCGGATGTCTGACGCCCGGCGGTACGAGCACGTACGCGTACTCCGGGATCTCTGCCGCGCCCCACGAGGCCTTGAACGTGCC
>JBKJXG010000045.1:0-3973 GCA_046716525.1 Solirubrobacterales bacterium | reverse complement strand
ACCAATGCTTGCCACGCTCGTCGACACCAAGGCGCTTTGGCAAACCGTCGCCGCCGCATTCCTGGCCGGGGTCGGGACGACGGTGGTCTTCTCGTTCGCGATCCTCGGGTTCGCGCGTTTTTCCGAGGCCAACCGCCAAGGATGCTCGCTCGAGGCCGTGCTGTTCGGTGCCCTGGCGACTTTCGGCATGCTCGCGACGGCAGCGGCGATCGTCTTCGGCGTTATCGTGATGACGACGAAATGAGAGCGAGATAAAGACCGCACGCAACATCGCGATCATCCTCGTGCTCGCCGCGATCCTGGCTCTCGCCCCGGGCGGCGGTAACGTCGCCGAGGCGATCTACGCCGCGATCTCGGTCACCTTCCTCGTCCTGATCGGGTTCGCCGCCTACCAGTTCTCTCGCCAGAACCGCTTCGCCTACCTCGCGCTCGAGGAGCGCATGCGCGCCGTTCTCGTCATCTCGCTCGGCGCGCTCGTGCTGATGATCGCGGGGGCCGACGAGCTCACGCGTACCGGCGCCGGCCTGCTCGTCTGGCTCGCGATCATCGGGCTCTCGGTCTTCGGCATCGTCAGGGTCGTGGCGGAGGCTCGGGCGAGCTACTAATCGCCTGAACGCGGCGGCGGTCAGCAGCGGCGCACAGGGCGTGACTGAATCGGCACGCTCCGCGCGCCACGCGCGCGACGGCTCCGCCTACGGTCGCGGCGTGGTCTCAGCATCGACTCCGAGCAGCACGGCAGGGCAGGCGTCGGTCGAGTTGCTCGCGGTGACGCCGTTTCTCGTCGCGCTCGTGCTCACCGTCGCTCAGCTCTCCGTTGCGGGCTACGCGCTCTGGAGCGCCGCCGACGCGGCCCGCGCCGGGGCGCGGGCGTCTCTGGTCGGCGGCAACCCGGCCCTCGCCGCGCACAGCGCGCTTCCGGCCTGGCTCGGCGATGAAGCAGAGGTCGACATCTCCGGGCCCGTCAAGGTTGCGCTCGAGGCTCCGGCGGTGCTGCCGTTTCTGCCCGACATTCCGATCAGCGCCGCCGCCGAGCTCGGACCGGTGCGCGCCGGCGTCGATGGATGAGCGGGGCCAGGCCACCGTCGAGCTGTTGGCCTGGCTGCCGGCGATCGTGCTCGCTGGGCTCCTCTGCCTGCAGCTGATGGCGGCGGGCTACTCGCTCACGCTTGCCGACGGCGCGGCGGAGGCGGGTGCGATCGCCCTCGCGTCGGGCGGGCGAACCGAGACCGCCGTCGAGGCAGCGTTGCCCGGCTGGGCCGGCGAACGCGTCGAGCTCGAGATCGTCGGCGGGCGCGTGACCGTGCGCCTTCGCCCACCCGCGCTGCTCGCGCCTCTGTCGCGGGCGTTGGAGGTCAGCTCATCGGCGTGGATCCGGCGTCCCGCGGTGAGCCGGTGATGGCGCTGATCCTGTCCACCGAACTGGGCGATGCGGGCGCAGGGATCTCCTGCGCAGCGTCGGTGGCGACCGCGATCGCAGGCCAGGCTGAAGCGGCTGATGTCCGCCGTGGTGCGGTGCTGCTGATAGAGCTGGCCGGCGAGGGCGCTCGTGGTCCGACGATGCTCGCGTCCGAGGGAGCGCGCGAGCTCGAGCGAAAGCTTCGCGACGCAGGTTTCGAGGCAGCCGCGCGCGGACGGCTGACCTGGCTGCGCATCCCAGCCGACGACGGCTGGGGCGAGCGGCTGCGCGGGGCGCTGGGCGGCGCGCAGGCGTCGGCGGCCGTCGTCCATCTGCCAACTGCCCGGCTGCGCGACCTGCTCGACGCCGGTGATCTAGACGCCGATGCCCTGCTATTGCGGGCCGAGCTTCCCGCACAGCGCTCCGTCGCGGCCCTCGCGGTGGCCGAGGCACGCGAGCGCGGGCTGAGGATCGCCGTCGCCGCCCGGGCGCCAGGACGGGTGGGCTCGCGGCGTGCCCACGCCGGCATCGATCCGGGCGGCGACGCTTCCCGGCGAGCGACGCGGATCGCTCGCAAACTGATCGGGCCAACGCCGTCGCGAGGACGCGAGCGCACCGCGGGACTCGACGCAGTCGAGCGCGGCTCGCGCCAGCCCGGTTCCGAAACGGGCCAGACCGTGCCGATGATCCTCGGCCTCGTCATTGCCTTGATCTTCGCCACGCTGCTGCTCGCGGCGTTCAGCGGCGCGGTGACAGGCAAGGCGCGCATCCAGCGGGCCGCTGATCTGGCCGCGCTCTCGGCGGCGCGGTCGATGCGAGACGACCTCGAGCGCCTGTTCACGCCCGCCCGGCTACCCGACGGCTCGACCAACCCCGAGCATCTGGACAAGGGCGAGTACCTCAGCCGTGCGACTTCGGCGGCCGGTGAAGCCGCGGCGCGATATGGCGTCGGCGAGGGTCGCCTCGAACTCGACTTCCCCGATGTCTTCTCCTTCGCGCCGCTTCGGGTCAGAGCAGCGATCAACGCGGATTGGGACGTCCCGATCCTGCCCGAGTTGGCGGTGAAGGCGGAGGCGGAGGCGGAGGCGGTGCCGCCGAGCGAGCCGCCAACCGCAGCCCGCTCGAGTCCGGCGATCGCCAGCGGTGGCGGCTACTCGAGACCGCTCGAGTTTCGCCAGGGCGAGGGTATGCGGCCCGACGTCGCGTCCGCCTTCGACCGCATGGCCGCTGCGGCCGCCGATGACGGCATCGCCTTGCTCATCAACGACGGCTTTCGCTCCGACGCCGAGCAGGCCGTGCTCTGGGAAGCGAACCCCGATCCTCGGTGGGTCGCACCGCCGGGAACGTCGCTTCACCGCTGCGCCACCGAGCTCGACCTCGGCCCGCCCACCGCCACGCCGTGGCTTGCCGCCAACGCTCCCCGGTTCGGCTTCATCAAGCGATACGCCTGGGAGGCCTGGCATTTCGGATACGACGCCGGTCCGGCTCCGTGCTCCGCCGAAGGCGAGCGGCTCACGAGCGATCAGGGCCCTGACGGCAGCGAGCCCGCCAGCCTGCCCAGCTACGTGCCGGCGCGGTTTCGCGACGCGATCTCCTCAGCAGCCACGCGATGGGACGTGAGCTCGGCGTTGCTCGCGGCCCAGCTGATGGCGGAGTCGAACTTCAACCCCTTCGCCGTTTCTCCCGCGGGCGCCAGCGGCATCGCTCAGTTCATGCCGGCGACCGCCGCTGCCTATGGCCTCTCCGACCCGTTCGACGCCGAGGCCGCGATCGACGCCCAGGCGCAGCTGATGTCCGACCTGCTCGGTGACTTGGGCGGCGACGTCTCGCTGGCGCTTGCCGCCTACAACGCCGGGCCGGCGCCGGTCCACGCCTGCTCGTGCGTTCCCGCCTACCCCGAGACCCTGGCCTACGTCGCCCGCATCCTCGCGCTCATGGATGGCGCGGGGGTGATCCCTGCGGCGCCGGCGCTCGAGGTACGGCTGGTCGAGTGACACCAGCTCGGGGCCACGTTCGACGGATCTGGGGGCAGATACGCCCCAGATACATCAGACGGCTGGCCGCGGCGCCGCACGGGCGGTCGCCGGCTTGCCCCTGGGCCTCTCCGCCCTCGCTGCCCATCGGACTAGCGCGCCTCGAGCCTCTAGTCTGCCCGCATGGAGCCACTCACCGTTGCCTCGATCGACGAGCTTCGCGACCTGATCGGCAAGCCGATCGGACCGTCGGGCTGGGTGGAGGTAACTCAGGGCGACATCGACAAGTTCGCCGAGGTCTCGCGCGACGACCAGTGGATCCACGTCGACGTCGAGCGCGCCCAGCGCGAGAGCCCGTTCGGGACGACGGTCGCGCATGGCAACCTGACCCTGTCGCTGATCGACGGCCTCCGCGGCAAGCTGATCTGCCAGGAGGGCGTAACGATGGGCATCAACTACGGCTGGAACAAGGTTCGCTTCCCGGCGCCGGTGCCTGCGGGCTCAAATGTCCGAGCCACCGCCGAGGTGCAGTCGGTCGAGGAGCTGGGCGACGGCTGGCATCATGTCGTCACCAAATTCACACTTGAACGCGAGGGCGGCGACA
>JBKJXG010000044.1:0-2676 GCA_046716525.1 Solirubrobacterales bacterium | reverse complement strand
GCATAATCGCTGGCCGCATGCCGATCTACGAGTACCGCTGCAAGAAGGGCCATCAGTTCGAGGTCATCCAGTCGATGGCCGACGATCCCGTGACCAAATGCGAGGTATGTGGCTCGAAGGTCGAACGCGTCTTTCACCCGATCGCCGTCCACTTCAAGGGCTCGGGTTTCTACACGACCGACTACGCGAAGAAGGGCGCAGGCAGCAACAGCGATTCAGATTCGAAGAGCGAAAAGAGCTCGAAGTCGGATTCGGGCTCGAAGTCCGATTCGAAGAGCGAGTCGAAGACAGTGAAGAAATCGAGCGATTAGTCGGGATCGGCCGGGTTGCTGCTGGGTAGGGAGGTGGTGGTGCTGGCGCCTGCGGCGACATTCGAGAGCGACTGAAGACTTTTGACGGCTCTAGCCCGCACAACTGTTCATCCGTGCTTGCCCACCGCTCGGATCCGCCCCCTCATTGACTCGTTCGCGCCGCGGCGCGGCACCGCACCTAACTCTGAGGACAGTTCGGCTTCTCAGGAGGCTTTTCGCCCAAAAGCTCTTCGGCCGCACGCGCACATTCCTGCGGCGAAACGACGAGGTTCCCCGCTGCGGTAGTGCTCGAAGGCGTGAGCACGTCGGTGCCGCCGCCACCGATCGCAGCCGAGATCACCAGCTGGGGCATCGTCAGCATGCCCATGCTGGAGACCATCGCCTTGGGCGCGTTCCAGCCGATGATCGGCCCCTTGACGAAGTTCAGCGGCAACGCGGTGATGCTCGTCAGCCTGCCCTTGATCCCGTCGAGGATCAGCTGCTGGAACTGCGCCCGGTTGACGTCGCTGCTGGCGGCGAACTCTCCGGTGCCGCAGCTGTTCGAGCGGGTCCGTGCGAGCGTGATCGCCTGGAAGCCGTCGAGGTGGTTCTCGCCCTTTTCGAGGTCGAGGTTGAAGCTGCCATCAGAGACGCTCGAGCAGACCGGGGATGGCAGGTCGACGTCGATGCCGCCGATCGTGTCGATGAAGCTGCGAAAGCCGTCGAAGTCGATGATCGAGACCTGGTCGACCTCGATGCCGAGCATGCCCTCGACCGTGCGAATTGCGAGCTTGGCGCCGCCCGAGGCGTAGGCGGAGTTGATCTTCTGCGGCCACTGACCCGGGATCTCGGCGAGGGTGTCGCGCGGGATCGAGAGCTTGCGAAAGGAGCCGCCGCCGGCGCGGATGAGCATGATCGTGTCGGAGCGAAACGGCGCGTTCTTGCAGCTCCCGTCCTTGGGCCGGCCGCTGACCACTGCCTCGATGCAGTTCTTCGGCTCGGCTTCTTCGGGGCCGGCAAAAGCGCCCGAGCGCACGTCGGTGCCGAGCACGAGGATCGTCTGCGGCGAGCCGATCAGAAATGGCCCGCCGCCTAGCTCTTCGCCGACCCCATCGGCCAGCTTCAACGCCTGAATCTGAGCGGAGATCGCGAAGGCGGCCAGGCTGAGCGCAATCCAGGCGAGTGCGCCGATCAGCGCCCACTTCGAGACCCGTCGCCAAAGCGGGCGCTCGCTGGAGGAGTCGATCGGCTTCGGCGCCTTGTCGTCACCCTCGCCGCCGCGCTTGAAGCGATCCCCGAGCCCGCTGAGATCGGGCTTGCGCACGAGGTCGCCGAAGCGCCGCCGGGACTTGTAGACGGCATAGTCAGGCTTCTCCGGCGGTTGCGGACGATCGTCTTCGGCCATGAGCTATCAATACCGCATGCCCCCTACGAACTCCTGCCAACGCCAACGCCGGTGAGCACCGCGTGAGGTCGGCGATCGGCGTTGATCTCGGCGGGACGAAAATGGCGCTCGGGGTGGTCGACGATGGCCGCAACGTGCTTCACCGCTCGACCGTTCGCACCGCGGGCCTCGAACTGGACGAGCTGCTCGACACACTGGAGGCCGAGCTGCGATCGGCCTTGCACGCAGAGCCCGAGGCTGAGGCCATCGGCCTCGGGATTCCGTGCACGATCGATCGCGAGCGCGGCTATGCGATCAGCGCCGTCAACCTGCCGATCGTCGACGTCCCGATCCGCGACCTGATCTGCGAGCGCCTCGGTCTGCCGACCTTCATCGACAACGACGCCAACGTTGCCGCCCTGGCCGAACAGCGTTTTGGCGCCGGTGAGGGGGCACGAAACCTCGTTCTGCTGACGATCGGCACCGGGATCGGGGGTGGCCTCGTGCTCGAGGGCGAGGTCTATCGTGGCACCCGAGGAGCCGGCGCTGAGCTCGGCCACGTCGTCATCGACGCCGACGGTCCGCCCTGCCAGGGCAACTGCCCGAACCGCGGCTGCGCCGAGGCGCTGGCGTCGGGCACCGCGCTCGGTCGCGAGGGCCGCCTCGCCGCAGAGGCAAAACCCGACTCGGTCCTGGGCGTTGCCTTGGCCGAGGGCACCGAGGTCGACGGTCGTGTCGTGACCGAAGCGGCGATCGCCGGCGACGCGGTAGCGATCGAGGTCGTTGCCCTGATCGGCCGCCGCCTCGGCGTCGCTCTCTCGAGCCTCGCCAACATCTTCGAGCCGGACGCGATCGTGATCGGAGGCGGAGCTGCCGCGGCCGGCGAGCTCCTCTTCGAGCCGGCACGCGAGGTGCTGCGTGCGCGGGCCCTGCCGCCGATGAACGAGACCCCGGTGCTCGCCGCCGAGCTCGGTCCCGACGCCGGCATGATCGGCGCGGCGA
>JBKJXG010000043.1:0-3535 GCA_046716525.1 Solirubrobacterales bacterium | reverse complement strand
GGGTGTGGTCGAGGATCCATTCCTTGCCCTCGGAAACGGCGAGTGTGTCTTTGAGCAGGTCCTCAGCGTCGAACACCTCGATTCCCCGTTCCCTCATCACCTGAACGAACGCGGCGTGCTCGACTTTCGCCTTGCGGACCCAGATCACGTCGTCGAACAGCAGGTCCGCAGCGTTCGCCGGTGTCAGGCGCCGTTGCTCGAGCCCGGGCCGATGGACGATGACCTGGCGAAGCTTTCCGATCTCTGAATCTACGCTGAAGGGCATCGGTTTCTCTCCTGACGAACGTGCGACATAGCCGAGGTGAGTCTCATCCGATGGCGGTACCGATGAACATGAAGACGAGACAGATCACGAGCGCGATGCCGAAGAACGGCATCACGAAGCGCAGCCAGCGGTCATAGCCGACGCGTGAGAGCGCGAGGCCGCCCATGACGATGGCTGATGTCGGGGTGATCAGGTTGACCAGGCCCGAGGCGGATTGGAACGCGGTGACCGTGAGCGACCGGGGCACGTCGGCGAAGTCGGCGAGTGGGGCGAGGATCGGCATCACAAGCGCCGCGTGTCCGGACGACGAGGGCACCAAGAAAGCGATCGGCAGATTCACCAAGAGCGCAACGCCGGCAAATATGCCACCCGACGCGTCGGTGACGGCGGTTTCGGTCCAGTTCAGGATCGTGTCGGTGATGTGGGAGTTCTTCATCACCACCGTCACGGCGCGGGCAACGACGATGATCAGTGCCGCCCCGAGAAACTCGCCGGCGCCGGCAATGATCGCGTTGACCGTGCCCTTCTCGCCGAGCTTGGCCACGAGGCCGATCACGACCGCCATGACAATGAACAGGACCGTGGCCTGCGCAAAGTAGAAGGCCGTGAACGTTGGCAGCGGGAACTCCGCGCCGAAGATCGTGTCCCAGATGTCGTTCCAGGGGATGAAGCCGTAGATCATCACCGCGAAGGCCGAGAAGAACAGCGTCAGGATGAACTTCTGGCGACCGCTGAGTGGCTCGACCTCGCCCGCGACTTCGTCGGCCAGTTGCATCCCCGCTCCGGTCATGCCCTCGGCGCCGAGCACCGAGTGCGAGGAGTCGCTGCGGACGCGGTAGGCGTATCTGAGAACGTAGGCGATGGCAAAGCCGACGAGCACGACCCACATCGCGAGTCTCAGGCCGATTCCGTCGCCGATCTCGATGCCAGCCGCGTCAGACGCGACACCCGTGGCAAATGGGTTCACCGTCGAGGCCAGGACGCCGGTGCCGGCGCCTAGAAAGAGGATCGCCGCGCCGGTGACGCGGTCGAAGCCCATCGCCAGCCCAAGTGGGACCAACAGGGCGAAGAACCCCAGTGTCTCCTCCCACATGCCCTCGGTCGTGCCGCCGAGCGCGAAGACGGACATGAGCACGACGATGAGGACGGTCGGACTGTGGCGGAAGCGCAAAGCGAGCCGACCGATCCCGGCCTGGATCGCGCCCGTCTTCATCGTCACACTGATAAATGCGCCGATCGCCAGCACGAAGAGGAAGATCTGCGCGGCTCCGTATAGGAAGCCTTCGTTGTCGACGTCGACCTCACCTCTGGCGTTCTCGATCCCGTAGAGCCCGTTTGTCGGCGCGCTCCAGAGATCGTTGAACTGGTGTACGAGGCCCTTGTCGGAGCACAGCTCCTTTCCGACCCTGTCGTCACAGGAGGGGAGCTCCTCATACGTTCCGGGCTTCGGCCCCCCTGTCTTTGGATCGACCTGATACGTGCCGGAAGGGATCACGAACGAGAGCGCCCAGACGACGAGAAGGACGATCGCAAGGACCGTAAACGCCGTTGGAAATCTCTTCAGTCCCTTGGGCCCTTCGTTGGGTCCTGTCAGCTGTTCCTCTTGCGCATTCATCTCAGGTTTCTCCTCGCGGCGTCGAACTGCGTGCCGGCGGAGCACGACGCTATTCGGACCGCTGTGGCCCCTAATCCGTGTCGACTACTGAAATGCCTCGGACGCGGCTACGGTTTCCGCGGTCGCTGCCCGCGATTGGGGTGACGCCGTCCCGGCCAAGCGCCGCCGCGCTGTCAGACCCCGAGGGCCCAGCTCAGCGCGACCATGACGGCGGCGCCGCCGATCACGCCGGCGAGCGCCTGAAACTGGTCGGCGCGCGCCGTTGCGGCCTGCGCTGAACCCGTCCGCCCAACGCCAAAGGCGCCGGGCAGGATCTCGATCGCAACCAGGGCCAGCATTGCCCCCGCGGCGAAGCAGAACGAGACCGCCAGCAGCGCGCTGATCTGCTCGACAAGCGCGTAGGCGATCACGGCGCCGATCGGCTGCGGGAGGCTCGTCGCGATCGCCGCCCAGAACTGGCGCGCCCCCGAGATGCCCGCCGCCGACATCGGCAGCGCCACGCTCGTTCCCTCAGGGATGTTCTGGATTCCGATCGCGACAACCACAAAGAGGCCGAGCCCCGTCGTCGAGGATGCGAATGCGGTCCCGATCGCGAAGCCCTCGGGCAGACTGTGCACCAGGAGCACGGCGAAGACCAGGATCGAGGTCCGCGTCGATAGCGAGGTCTTCACGTCGGACCTTCCCTCGACCACCTTGCGCGCGAGCAGCAGGAAGGCGGCTCCGCCGATCAGTCCACCGACGATCTCTGCGCTCGATCCCCCTTCGTCCAGCGCCGGCAAGAGCAAGCCGGCAACCGCCGCAACGATCATGACGCCGGCTGTCAAACCGAGCATCAGGGACTGAAACTCGGCGACGCGCACGCCGAGCATCGCTACCGGAATCGCGCCCAATCCCGTGGCCAGGGCCGTGGCGCTAGCCGCGAGCAATACTTCTAACATGAGCAACGACGGTTCGCATAATTCCGAAACAACGATCTCGATCGTAATCGCCGACGATCACGAACTAGTTCGTGAGGGCATCCGCATGGTGCTCGAGTCGCAGCCGGATTTCGAGGTGGTCGCCCAGGCGGGCGATGCCGACGCGGCGGCGCGCTACGTCCTCGGCCACAAACCCGACGTGCTCGTGCTCGATCTCAACATGCCGGGACCACCGAGCCTCGAGATGATCCCGAGGATGAGGGAATCGTCTCCCGCGACCGCGGTAGTTGTGCTCACGATGCTCAACGAGCCAGCTTTTGCGCGAGAGGCTATGCAGGCGGGCGCCAAGGGCTACGTGATCAAGCACTCTGCCGCGACAGAGCTCGTCTCCGCCGTGCGTTCGGTCGTGGCCGGCGACACCTACCTCAACGCCAGCCTCGGTGACCGCCTGGCGGCAGAGCCGCCATTGCCGGATGGCCCGCCCGACGACCTGACGCCCCGCGAGGTCGAAGTACTCGGCCTGCTCGCACTGGGATACATGAACCCAGAGATCGCCGAGCAGCTCGTGCTCAGCGTTCGCACCGTCGAGACCCACAGGGCCAATATCCAGCGAAAGACGGGTATCAACACCCGCGCTGAATTGATCGCATACGCGATCGACAACCGCCTCGTCGATCGCTGACCTTCACGTCTCTCGCGCCTAGGCCTCGGCCCGTGGGTCGGCCACGCGGCGAAGCA
>JBKJXG010000042.1:0-13101 GCA_046716525.1 Solirubrobacterales bacterium | reverse complement strand
CACTCGCTTGGCGGCGGCATCGCGATGCAGTTCGCCTACCAGTTCCCCGAGCGCTGCGAGCGCCTCGCGCTCGTCTCCAGCGGTGGCCTCGGACGCGAGGTGCACCCGATCCTTCGCGCCGCCACCCGGCCTGGCTCGGAGCTGGTGCTGCCGCTGCTCGCCCATGCTCATGTGCTGTCGGCAGGGGAGGCGATCGGCCGGCTGCTGGGCAAGCTCAAGGTCGAGACCGGACCCGACATAGCGGAGGTCGCGGTTGGGTACTCGTCGCTCAACGACGCCGACGCGCGCCACGCTTTCATCCAGACGATGCGCGCCGTGCTCGACGCCGGCGGCCAGCGCGTCAGTGCCATGGATCGCCTCTATCTCGCCGACGCGCTGCCGTCGCTGATCGTCTGGGGCGCCAACGACCCGATCATCCCCCTCGAGCACGGTCTCGCCGCCCACAAGGCGATGCCCGGAAGCCGCTTCGAGGTCTTCGATGAGGTCGGGCACTTCCCCCAGCTCGAGCGCCCGCAGGAGTTTTCAGGCCTGCTGCGCGAGTGGATGCAGACCACCGAGGCAGCGGACATCGACACGACCGAGATCCGCGAGCAACTCATCGAGCGCGCCGGCGGGGACTTGATTGCGGCCTAGCGGCTTCACCGCCCCTTCTGCATCCGTTCCAGTTCCTTGCCCATGCGGTGCTCGACCGCGTCTGTCATCGCCAGCTGGAACATCGCCAATAAGGCATCGGAGGCGAGCGGGCGCAGGCGCTCGAGCGCCTCGCGCACCTTGGGCAGATCGTGCTCGGGGCGGCCCTCGTCCTCGAACGGCTTCCAGATCTGCTTGATGAAGAGGTCGACGAAGGTGCGGGCGACCGCGTCGGACTGCTTTCGCAGCTCGCGGGCGATGTCGAGCGCCGTCTCGGTCGGGATCCCCAGCGACCGCAGCTCCTCGCTGGCACGACCCAGCCGCGGGCTCAACTCCTCGTAGTCGCCGTCGCCGATCGGACGCATGATCCCCAGCTTCTCGGCGCGACGAAGCATCTCTTCGGCCTTGTCGCCGGCGTCGGCGAAGCGCTCCGCGAGCTCCTCGGCGCTGACGATCTGCGGCTGCTCGTCTTCGAACGGCGCCTTGACCGCGCGGGTGAAGCGCAGCACCTCCTCGCTCGAGCCGCCGGCGCTGTCGAGCAGCCGGCTGATCGCCTCGAGCTTGAAGCCGTCGGCCTGAAGCTCGCGGATGAGCTCGATCCGAGCCGCGTGGGCAGGGCCGTAGAAGCCGGTGCGCCCGCGGACGTCGGGGGGCGGGAGCAGACCGCGTGATTGGTGGGCGCGGATGTTGCGCACCGTCATCCGAGTTCGCCGCGCAAGCTCGTCGATCGTCAGCTGGTCGGTACCGGCGTCGTTCATGCGAGCGAGTCTACGCCCGGTCATGGCTCATCGCCCGATGTGAGATTGCGCCGAAATGTCGTCGACAGACGCGCTCGTCAGCCGCTTCAGGCGGCCGCCGACGCCCGGGTGTGCGGACTGAGCTCGCGCGCGCCGGTCGCAGCCAAGACCAAGCCCGCGATCAGCGGCGCGATCAGCAGCGTCCAGGAGATCGCGTTGGCGGCGAAGTCCCAATAGGGATCGCTGACCTGCGAGTACCACGACGGTGCCAGGTGGATCGCGATGATGCCGAGCGTCGTTGCGAGGCCGGCGATGATCGCGGCCAACGGGGCCTGCGGGCGGCGCATCACGGCAAGCACGGTCGCGATCGCGACGATCGTGAAGCCGAGCACGGCGACGATCGAGCCCGTGGCGGGGAGGTCGCGGGCGGGCTGGTTGACGGCGTGATCGACGGTGTGGGCGATCAGCAGCGCGAACAGCACCAGATTGGTCTTGGCGAGCGCAGTCATTCGTCTCGGACCCAAGTTACGCACTCGGCGGCGCCCTGGATTATTTTCCACTCGCGAGATCGTCGCGGCTGCGGTCGTCCAAGAGATGACGCAGCTCGGGTTCGCCCTGTTCGCCCACGATGCAGACAGTGCCGGGCCAGTAGGGGCTGCGAGCCGCGGTGCTGCCAAGCATCGTCGGCGAATGCAGCCAGCTGCCGGTGTTCCAGAGGCAGCCGTCCCCGTTCGATGCCGCCCATCCCGGCTCGTCGCCGAGCGGGCCGCGACGGTGGGTGTGGCCGAAGATCACATGCTGCGCCTCGATGCCGAGCCGCTCGATCACCTCGCGCATCGCCGCCAGCCCGGCGCGGGTGATCGCCCCGGGGGAGAGGTCGGAGCGAACGGGACCGAGGCCGAGCCGGTTGGCGAGGCCGACGGCTCCTGGCACGGCGACCGAGCCCAGCAGCCAGCCCCGAAGCTTGGCGCCGGCGCTGTCGCCGGCGCCGACCGCGTTCCAGATCCGCGCCGATGGGTTGCCGGTGCCGCGTTCTCCGCCCGCGCCCTGGGCCAGCGCGAACAACAGCGCGTATACCGGAGATTGAGCGTGCTCGTAGGTGACCGGGTCGATCCGCCCGGCGTGCTCCTCGGGGGTGTCGGTGGGGGGCTCGAGCGGATCAGGCCCGCTCGGGCGAACGCCCAGCAGGCGCTCGACCGCGGCGACACCGAGGCGTTCGAACGTGGGAACGGTGAGGTGGCGGTCGAGGTAATGGCCGTGGGTCGCGTAGACATCGTCGCGCAGCCAGATCCCCGGATAGGC
This sequence comes from Solirubrobacterales bacterium, assembly GCA_046716525.1. GTDB lineage: Bacteria > Actinomycetota > Thermoleophilia > Solirubrobacterales > 70-9 > WHSW01. The sequence goes on along the minus strand of JBKJXG010000042.1, from coordinate 10,432 downwards.
GATCTCGATCGAGACTCCGGAGAGCTCGCGAACCAGCGTCGCCAGTGGCGTCGCCTCGGACTCGACGCGCTGCTCGAGCCCGAGCGGTGGCTCGCCCTCGAGCAGCCGTCGCTCGAGCCAAGCCTCGACGAGATGATGGTCGTGGTTGCCGGGTACGACGATCAACTCGCCCTCGGGCACTGCTTCGGTGAGCTCGCGCAGAAACGGCTCGGCGAGGGCGAACGCCTCGTCGATCGGGCGGTCGCGCAGCTCGATCAGATCGCCGAGCAGGACGACGCGGTCGCTTGGCTCAAGCGCTTCGAACAGCGCCTCGCGAAACGCCGCGCGGCGCAGCAGGTCGCCGCCTCCGCCGGCGCCGAGATGAAGGTCGGAGATGACGACGGCACGCATCGGGCAATCCTCGCAGGCGCGCTTCGGTTCCGACCGTCGCGCCCGCGACGATAGGTTCGTGACGACCCCGCCCCCGCAGGAACCACCGCGCCGCGGCCGTGCACCGTTCCCGGCGCGGCTGCTCGGAATCGGCGCTCGCAGCGCCGAGCGCGTCGCGTCGGCGACCGGGATCGACGACGCCGTCGAATCGGCGACCGAGGAAGCGATCGTTCGCGCGCTCGAAAGCCCTGCGGTCGAGCGGGCGATCATCCGCGTACTCGAAAGCGACGCTGCTCAGGAGTCGTTCGAGCGAACGCTGACCAGCCCGGCGGTTGAGCGTGCTGCCGTCAAGGTGCTGGATTCCCAGCTCGTCGATCGCGTCTGGGACCAGCTCTTGGACTCCGACGAGGTGCAGAGGCTGATCGAACGCATCGCGGAGGCGCCCGAGGTGCGCGCCGCGATCACCTCTCAGGGCCGCGGCCTGATCGAGGACATCGGCCGCGGCATCCGCGAGGTCGCCGACCGAGTGGACATCGCCATCGCCCGCGTCCTCGACCGTGCGCTTGGCAGCAAGGCGCCGCCGGCGACCGACAAGGTCCACGTCGGCCTCTTCACCCGCGCCGTCGGCGCCTTCCTCGATGGGGTGCTGCTCAACCTGACATTTCTCGGCATCTCCGCGCTCTTCGGGATCACGATCGGCGGGGTGATCGGCGACAACCAGGACCCCACGACCGCCGGGCTCGTGCTGGGAGGCACGCTGTGGATCGTGTCCGGCGCCGTCTACCTGACTACGTTCTGGGCCCTCGCCGGGCAGACGATCGGCATGCGCCTGCTCTCGATTCGACTCGATGCAGGTGGCGAGCGAAAGATCGGTGCCCGTCGCGCCTTCCGGCGGTTGATCGGGACCGCGCTCTCGGTCTTGAGCCTCGGCGCCGGCTTCGCCATGATCCCCTTCGATGCCCGCCGGCGCTCGCTCGCCGATCGCTTTGCCGGCACTGAGGTGATCGAAGGCGATCGCGACGGGCCCGCCCGCCTCTCCGCCAAAGCCGGCTGAGCGCCCGCCTATAGACTCGCGAGCATGCCCGACGGGGGAGATTCGCAGGCCGCGACGAGCGAGATCGCGGTTGAGAACCCGGCGACCGGCGAGACGATCGCGACGGTGCCCGAGCTCTCTGCCGACCGCGTCCGGGAGATGGTGGCGACCGCGCGCAAGTCCCAGCCCGCCTGGGCCGAGGCCGGCTTCGAGGGCCGGGCGGATGTCCTTACCGCGGCGCGCGGCTGGCTCGTCGACAACGCCGAGCGCGTCGTCACCACGATCTGCGCGGAGACGGGCCGGCCCGCCGACGAGACCCAGTTCGCTGAGCTCTCCTACGGCCTTGCGGCGCTGGAGTTCTGGGCAAAGCAGGCGCCTGTCTACCTCGCCGATGAGGAAATCGAGTCGGCATCTCCGTTCGTTCGCGGCCGCAAGCTGGCGGTCCGATACGCCCCGCTTGGCGTCGTCGGCGTGATCGGGCCTTGGAACTACCCGCTCAACAACTCCTTCGGCGATTGCATTCCCGCGCTCGCGGCGGGCAACGCCGTCGTGCTCAAGCCCTCGGAGGTGACGCCGCTGACCTCGCTCGTGCTGGCCGAGATGCTCAGCGAGTGCGGCCTGCCCGACGGCGTCTTTCAGATTGCGACCGGTCGTGGCGAGACCGGCGCTGCGTTGGTCGACGAGGTCGATTTCGTCATGTTCACCGGCTCGGTCGCCACCGGCAAGAAGGTGATGGCCCAGGCGGCACAGACGCTGACGCCGGTCAGCCTGGAGCTCGGCGGCAAGGACCCGATGGTGATCCTCGCCGACGCCGACCTCGAGCGAGCGGCCAACGCCGCCGTCTCCTACGGCCTCAACAACTCCGGGCAGGTCTGCATCTCGGTCGAGCGCATCTACGTCGAGGACCCCGTTCACGACGACTTCCTCGAACGCCTCACCGCCAAGGTCGAGTCCCTGCGCCAGGGTCCGCCCGGCGCCCCCGGCAGCGTCGACATCGGCGCGATCATCTTCCCGCCCCAGCTCGACTTGATCGAGGCCCACGTCGCCGACGCCGTCGACAAGGGCGCCCGCATCGTCACCGGCGGCGAGCGCGGTCCCGAGCCGGGTCGCTTCTATCGCCCGACGGTGCTCGCCGATGTCGATCACTCGATGTTGTGCATGACCGAGGAGACCTTCGGGCCGACATTGCCGGTGATGCGGGTGCGCGACGCCGAGCAGGCGATCGAGCTCGCCAACGACGGCCCCTATGGCCTTCAAGCGTCGGTGTGGACCCGCGACGAGGTTCGCGGGGAGGAGATCGCCCGGCGGATAGAGGCCGGGGTCGCCTGCGTCAACGACGCCCAGGTCAACTATGCGGCGCTGGAGCTGCCGATGGGCGGCTGGAAAGCCTCTGGCCTCGGCTCACGCCATGGTCCCGACGGGATTCGCAAGTACACCAAGCGCCAGTCGCTGATGATCACGCCCGGCTACGCGCCAGCCCGCGATCCGCACCACTTTCCCTACAGCGCCGAGGTCAGCCAGACGATCGGCGAGATGTTCGCGGTGCTCGCCACGAGCACGCTGTTCGACGACGCACATCGGGCCACCCTGACGGCTGTGTGCGATACGTTCATCCCAGCGCTCGCGACGCCCGCGGGCGACGAGGCAGCCCGCGGCTTCTGGCTGCGCGCGGCGAGCCACGCGGCGGTGCCGGAGGCGCTCGAGGTCGCCCTGCTTCAGGCACAGATCACCGATGAGCAGGCGATCGGCCTGCGAGCGCTGCTCGATGGACTCGCCGAAGCGGGGATGTCCGAGACCACGCCGCTCGAGATCCGCGAGCAGATCATCCATGGCTTCTGTGACGACAGCCCTGACGCGCTCGCAGGTTTGACGACGATCCGCGGCATCGCCGGTTCGATCTTCTACGCCCTGCCCGATCTCGGCACCGGGCAGAATCCGACGTGGGAGACGATCGGCTACCCGGGGCCGCTGTCGCAGCCTCCGCTGGAGCGAGAGCGGCCGCTTCGCATCCGCAAGCCGGCCATGGCGCAGGAGACGATCGACGCCGATATCTGCATCGTCGGCTCGGGCGCGGGCGGCGGCGTCATCGCCGGCGAGCTCGCGGCAATGGGCAAATCAGTGGTGGTGCTAGAGGCCGGGGGCTACTTCGACGACCGCGACTTCGATCAGTACGAGCTTGCCGCCTACCAGCGCTCCTATCTCAATGGCGGCCCGTTCCCGACGGCCGACGGCCAGGTATCGATTGTCGCCGGAGCCGGCGTCGGCGGTGGCACCACGATCAACTGGACCAACTGCCTGCGGACTCATTCATGGGTGCGCGAGGAGTGGGCGCGAGGCCATGGACTCGAGGGGCTCGACGGACCCGATTTCGACGCCCATCTCGACGCCGTCAGCGAGCGGATCATGGTCAACGCCGAGTGCTCGGACCGCTCCGGTCCGCACGAGCGCCTACGAGACGCCTGCGAGAAGCTGGGTTACGACTTCCGCGCGACCCTGCGCAACACGGACCCGGCCAAGTACGACCCGGCCAGCGCCGCCTATCTCGGCTTCGGCGACCAGTCCGGCTCCAAGCAGTCGACGGCGAAGACCTATCTCGTCGATGCCCAAGCACACGGCGCCGAGATCCTCGCCGGCTGTCGCGCCGAGCGCGTGCTTGTCGACAACGGCCGAGCGGCCGGCGTCGAAGCGGTGTGGGTGGATCCCGAGGGCGACAACGGGGCCGTGACTCGGCTGACGGTGAACGCGCCGACCGTCGTCGTCGCCTGCGGCTCGATCGAGTCGCCGGCCCTATTGTTGCGATCGCAGATCGGCGGCCCCGTCACCGGTGACTTCCTGCGCCTGCACCCGACGGCGGCCGTCACGGCCTACTACGAAGAGCCCCAGAACTGGAAATGGGGACCCCCGCAGGCGGCGATCTCGCATGAGTTCGAGGACACCGGCGACGGCCACGGCTTTCTGCTCGAGGGCGCTCAGGCGACGACCGGCCTCTTCGCCGGGGCGCTTCCGTGGCGCTCCGGCGCCGACCACAAGCGGCGCATGCGCCGCTGGGGCAATTCGGCGTCGCTGATCAGCCTTGTGCGCGAACAGGGCCACGGGCGCGTCGTGGTCGATGACGCGGGCGCTGCGGTGGCGCAGTACCCGGTCACCGACGAGGTCGACATCCGCAATATCCGCGCCGGCGTCGAGCAGTTGATCCGCGTGCACGAGACCGCCGGCGCCACCGAGATCGTCGGCTCGGCCCGAAAGGCGCCGGACTGGAAACGCGGCGACGACCTCGAGGCGTTCATCGGCGAGGTCACCTCGGCCCCGATCCAGCCGCGTGAGTTCCTGCTCTTCTCCGCGCACCAGATGGGCACCTGTCGCATGGGCCGCGACCCGTCGAGCTCGGTGGCGAATTCGTCGGGCGAGCTCCACGACACGCCCGGCGTCTGGATCGGTGACGCGAGCGCTTTCCCGACGGCCTCAGGCACGAACCCGATGCTGACGATCATGGCCCTGGCGCGACGAACCGCTCACGCGATCGCAAGCGCCTGACCGGTGCGAGTCGGCTCAGAACAGCTGGCCCCGGTGAACGGGATCGAGATCGCCTACCAGGAGTTCGGCGATCCCGGCGGCGAGCCGATGCTGCTGGTGATGGGCCTGGGAACACAGATGATCGCCTGGGACGAAGGCTTTTGCGAGCTGCTGACCGAAGCGGGCCTTCGCGTCGTGCGCTTCGACAATCGCGACATCGGTCATTCCAGCTGGCTCGATGATCTCGGTGTTCCCGGCAAGGCCGCGATGCTGCTCGGCATCAGCCGGGGGCTCGGCTACACCCTCGACGACATGGCCGACGACGTTGCCGGCTTGATCGCACACCTCGAGCTCGACTCGGCGCATGTCGTCGGCGCCTCGCAGGGCGGGATGATCGCCCAGGTGCTGGGCTACCGCCACCCCGAGCTCGTGCGCTCGCTGGGTATGGTCATGACGGGCGCCGGCAAGCGGACCTCGTCGCTGCCGCGCCTGCGCGCTCTCGGCACGCTGCTGGCCGCGCCTCCCAACAGCCGCGACGGCTACATCAAGGCGATCACACGCACGTTCGAGGTCATCGGCTCACCCGACTACCCGCCCGATCCGGACCGGCTGCGCGAGCTGATCGCCGCGGGCTATGACCGCGCTCACCACCCGGCAGGAACAGCACGCCAGCTTCACGCGATCACCGCGTCGGGCGACCGCTCGCGCCAGCTGCGCTCGGTCCGCGCGCCGACCGTGGTCATCCACGGCAGCCGCGACCCGCTCGTGCGTCCAGCGGCGGGACGCGCGCTCGCCGCCGCGATCCCCACCGCCGAACTGAAGATGATTGACGGCATGGGACACGACCTGCCGCCGCAGCTTTGGCCCCGGATCACGGGCCATCTGATCGACAACGCTCGCCGGGCGTGGGCTGGAGAACAGGCGGCTGACACCTTTGCGTCAGCGCGTTGAGCCCCAGCGCGGTTTAGGCGGCGTTGCGCTCGAGGAACGGCAGCAAAGCCGCCTCGAACTCGTCCGGACGTTCGAGCGAGGGCAGGTGGGCGGCTCCGGCGATCTCGACGAGTTCCGCGCCTGAGCCCTCGGCGAGCGCCCGAGTGCCGGCGATCACGCTCGGCTGATCGTGTGAACCGAACATCGCCAGAAACGGCACGGCGACCTCGCCGAGCCGCTCGATCGCCGGCGGATCGAGCTCGCCGGGGTCGACCTCGAAATGTTGCTGACGTTCGAGCAGGGCGGCGTTGAGCGCGCCAACCCGGGCTCGGATCTGCTCGTCGGCGGGCTCGGTGCGACCGACGCCGTCGATCCACATCCTCAGTTCGAGCTCATTGGCGGGCAGCGCGCCCTCGCGCTCGAAGACGGCGTCCACTTCCTCCCATTGAGCCTGGATCTCGGAGCTGTGCTCCCAGCCCGACGGGGTCGAGCCGGCGGTGGCCAGGGCGCTGACACGCTCGGGGGCGGCCAGAGTGAGATCGAGCGCCGCGCCGCCGCCCATCGAGCAGCCGACGAGCGCCGCGCGCTCGATCCCAGCAGCGTTGAGGATTTCGGCGCCATCGCCATGAAGCGTGTACGGGCCGCCCGGGTCGGCGGACTCTCCGAAGCCGCGGGCGTCGAAGCGAATCACGGTGAAGCGCTCGCTGAGGCGGTGCCAGTGAGGGTCCCAGGTCGAGCGATCGCCGATGCCCTCGTGAAAGAGCAGGACGGCCGGTCCCGATCCGGCGACCTCGTACGCGAGCCCGCTCTCGGTTCGTTCACTCACAGTTGCAGCACGATCGCAGACGTGATCAACTCGGCCAGCGGTCCCGTCGGGATGCCGGCGACCTCGCCGCCGCCCGAGACCACCTCGACTCTTCCGTCGTCGCTGGAGAGCTCCATTTCGAGCTCGATCGGCAGCGGTACGTCAACCTGCTCGACGAACGGGTCGAGCAGTAGATCGAGAAACGACTCGCCAGGGAGCTCGATCTGATCGAAACCGAATGCGGTCAGCTCGCTGGCTGTCGTCTCGCCGCTGGCGAGGAGGCTGTAGGGCCCGGCGCCGTCGCGCTGCAGCTCGAACCGGGTGAGCTCGAAGGGACCGGCGGCGGAGTCGGACACGGAGATGTCTACGACCGTGAAGCCATCCAGCCGGTCGAACACGGCCTCGCGCTCGTCGAGCTCGAGATCGAGGTCCCGAGCGGCCACCTCGAGGCGCTCGCCGTCGGAGAAAAGCAGCCGAACCGCCGGGACGGCGCCGAGGGTGACCTCGGCCGAGCCGCCGCCTTCGGTGAGGCGATCCTCGACCCTTTGTGCGCCCAAGCTGGGCAGCAGCAACTGGCTTGCGACGAGCGCAAAAACCACAACCCCGGTGGCGATCAAGGACCAGCGCCCCATATGGGAACTTTGGCAGAGCAGCCGTTCAGGTCGCTGGGATAGCGTCAGCGTGGCGATGAAGTGGTCCGAGGAGCAGTTCGCCGAGGTCGGCGGCGCAATCGAGATTTGCTTTCAGACGCTCGGCGACGAGGACGGTCCGCCGATCCTGTTGGTCATGGGCATCGGCTCGCAAATGGTCGCCTGGCCCGACGGCTTCTGCGGGCTGCTCGCCGGCCACGGCTACCGTCTGATCCGATTCGACAACCGAGACTGCGGGCGCTCGACGTGGCTGACGGACGCAGGCGCGCCATCGCTGACCAAGGCCTGGGCCGGCGAGCTCGAGGATCCGCCTTACCTGTTCACCGACATGGCCGCCGACTGTGCCGGGCTACTCGATGCGCTTGCGATCGAGGCGGCACACGTCGTAGGCGTCTCGCTCGGTGGGTTCGTCGCGCAGACCCTCGCGATCGAGCATCCGGAGCGAGTCCTGTCGCTGGCCTCAGTCATGTCCTCGACCGGCGCCGGCGACGTCGGCGGGCCCGATCCCAAAGCGCTCGAGGTACTGATGACCAGGCCTGTTGCCGATCTCGCAGGTTTCGTCGAGGGAATGGTCGCCGGGCGCAGGGTGCTCGGCTCTCCCGGCTTTCGGACGGACGAGGACTGGCTGCGAGCCATCGGCGAGCGGATCCACGAGCGCGGTCTCAACCCCGACGGCACCCAGCGCCAGCTCGTCGCCTCGATCTGCTCGGGCGATCGCACCGAGTGCCTGCGCCGGCTCGAAGTCCCCACCGTCGTCGTCCACGGCCTCGCAGACATCCTCATCGATCCTTCGGGAGGCCGAGCGACGGCGGCGGCGATCGCGGGCGCCGAGCTGGTCTTGATCGAGGGCTGGGGCCACGACCTGCCGCCAGGGATCTGGGAGCAACTCGCGGGCGCGATCGCAGCCAACGCCAGGCGGGGACCACGCACAGTCAGCTAACGCTTAGCCGGCTTGAGCCGCGGCGCTGAGATGCCGATGAAATCCCCGGCACCTTCAGCGGGTGTCGTGACACATGCCGCAGGTAGATCAGCGAAACCCGAAACGAGCAATGCTTGCCCTGCTGGGGCTCGCCGTCGCTGGGCTGGCGTTGCACGTGGCCTGGGTCTCCGGCTTTGCGGGTGACGAGCTCACCGAGCTGATCAACCACTGGGTCTACAACGGCGTCCTCGTGCTTGCGGCCGTGGTCTGCGTCCTGCGGGCCGTCGCCTCACCCGAGCAGCGGCCGATCTGGCTTGCCTTCGGGCTCGGCGTCGGCCTTTGGGCGGGAGCCGACATCTACTGGTCCGCCGCGCTTGCCGGCGTCAAGAATGCTCCGTACCCGTCGCTCGCCGACGTCGGCTATCTGCTGGTCTATCCGAGTCTCTGCGTGGGTGTCGTGCTGATGGTGCGACGGCGGAGCAGGCTCACCGCCAGCACCTGGCTCGATAGCGCGATCGTCGGCGTGGCCTGCGTGGCTCTCGGAACGGCCCTGCTCACACCGACGTTGGTAGGCCTGACGAATGGCGCCCTCCTCGATGCCGCGACCAGCCTTTCCTATCCGCTCGGCGACACCCTCCTGCTCGCGTTTCTGATCGTCGGCATCGCCGCCACCGGCCTGCGGCCGGGGCGGACGTGGTTGCTGGTCGGCGCCGGAATCGCAGTCTGGGGCGCGGCCGACGGCATCTATCTCTATCAGGAGGCCCTGGGCACGTACGACGGTGGCTATCTCGACTGCCTCTGGCTTGCCGGCGGGATCCTGATCGCTGCGGCAGCGACCTTCTCAGTCCGCGACAATGCGCCGGTCCACGAGGCCTCGCTCTCGATCCTGATCCCGGTCCTCTTCGGCTGTGTCGCAATCGGAGTCCTTGCCTCGGATCATTTCGCGCGCTTGACGGCGCTCTCGGTGTGGCTCTCGGTCGTCACGCTCGCCGGTGTGATGCTGCGCCTCGTGCTCACGTACCGCGCGAACGTGGCCCTGCTCACGGTCGTTCGCAGGGAAGCCGTGACCGATGCGCTCACTGGGCTCGGCAACCGCCGCGCCCTGCTCACCGACCTCGAACACGCCGTCCGCGGTCCTGATCAAACGGTCCTTGCGATCTTCGACCTCAACGGCTTCAAGGCCTACAACGATGGCTTCGGCCACCCGGCTGGCGATGCCCTGCTTCAGCGCATCGGCGAGAAGCTGCGCGGGGCGATGACCGACGGCGGCCGCGCGTACAGGCTCGGGGGCGACGAATTCTGCGTCCTCGTGCCCGGTGGGCATGAGCGCGTTGGGCCGCTGCTCGCCGAGGCGGACGAGGTTCTGCATGAGCGCGGCGAAGGCTTCCTGGTCACCGCCTCAGCGGGAGCGGCGGTCGTTCCTGCCGAGGCCAACCTGGTCTCCACTGCCCTCCACCTCGCCGACACGCGCATGTATCACGCCAAGGGTCGCCGTCAGGTCTCGGTTCAACGCCAGGCCCATGACGTGCTCACGCGCCTGCTGCGAGAGCGCGAGCCGGCGCTCAGCGCGCATCAAACCGGCGTCACCCGCCTCGCGGTCGAGGTCGGTCGCCAGCTCGGCCTCGGGGCTGAGCAGCTGGACCTCCTCACGCGAGCGGCCGAGCTCCACGACATCGGCAAGATCGCGATTCCCGACAAGGTCCTGCACAAAAGGGGTCCGCTGGACGAAAGCGACTGGGAGCTGATGCGAACCCATACGATCACGGGCCAGCGCATTCTCGCCGCGGCGCCGGCGCTCGAGCCAGTCGCCGAGCTGGTTCGCTCGAGCCATGAGCGCTGGGACGGTGACGGCTATCCCGACGGCCTCGAGAGCTCGGCAATCCCGCTGGGTGCGCGAATCATCTTCGTCTGCGATGCCTACGAGGCGATGACCGAGCAACGTTCCTATCGCCGGCCCCGCACCCCTGAGCAGGCAGTCGAGGAGCTCAGACGTTGCGCCGGAACGCAGTTCGACCCGAAGATCGTCGAGGTGCTGGTCGAGCGCGTGCTGCCCCTCTTCGCAGTCGTCGAGCGGCCGTTGAACGCATGGAGGGCGACGGGCGCCGGTTTCCGGTAGTGCCTTCGCCCGCGGGCCGGTCTAGCGCGCCCGGGCGCGCCCCACGATCTTGGGCTTGAGGGGCTAGACGAGCGGGGGCGGCGTGTAATCGAAGCGG
>JBKJXG010000041.1:0-4355 GCA_046716525.1 Solirubrobacterales bacterium | reverse complement strand
GCTGGGAGATCGCCCGGTTGTGGTCAAGGCGCATCATCGCGGTGAAGCGCTCGCGGGGGATGTCGGGAGCGTTTGACATCGCGATCAGCGCATTCGTATTCGCCGGGTTGCCGACGACCAGCACCTTGACGTCATCGGCGGCGCCTGCGTTGAGAGCCTCACCCTGTGGCTTGAAGATGGCGCCGTTTGCCTCGAGCAGGTCGGCGCGCTCCATCCCCGGGCCGCGGGGGCGAGCGCCGACGAGCAGGCCGATGTTGGCGCCGTCGAAGGCGAGCTTGGGATCGTCGGTGATCTCGATCTTTCTCAGGAGCGGAAAGGCGCAGTCGTCGAGCTCCATCGCGGTGCCTTCGGCGGCCTTGATCGCGTCGGGGATCTCGAGCAGCCGCAGCTCGACCGGTGTGTCTTCTCCAAGCATCTGCCCGGAGGCGATGCGAAAGAGCAGGGCGTAGCCGATCTGACCGGCGGCCCCGGTGACTGTGACCTTGACAGGGTTGCTCATGAGTCTTGGTTCATCTCCTTCTGAAGGTTCTCGTCTATCGACGCGAGGAACTCCTGCGTCGTCTGAAATTCCTGATCGCCGCCGACGAGCAGGGCGAGGTCCTTGGTCATCTTCCCGCTCTCGACCGTTTCCACACACACGCGCTCGAGCGTCTCGCCGAACTTGGAGACCTCGGGCGTCTCATCCATCCGACCTCGGGCCTGAAGCGCGCGCGTCCAGGCAAAGATCGAGGCGATCGGATTGGTCGAGGTCGGGTTGCCCTTCTCGTGCTCGCGGAAATGGCGTGTGACCGTGCCGTGTGCGGCCTCGGCCTCGACCGTCTTGCCGTCGGGCGTCATCAGCACGCTCGTCATCAGCCCGAGCGAGCCGAAGCCCTGGGCCACGGTGTCGGACTGGACGTCGCCGTCGTAGTTCTTGCAGGCCCAGACGTAGCCCCCCTCCCATTTCAGCGCCGCGGCGACCATGTCGTCGATCAGGCGGTGCTCGTAGGTGATTCCCGCAGCTTCGAACTCAGCCTTGAACTCGCTCTCGTAGATCTCCTCGAAGAGGTCCTTGAAGCGGCCGTCGTAGCGCTTGAGAATCGTGTTCTTGGTCGAGAGGTAGACGGGGAACTCGCGGTCGAGCCCGTAGCGCATCGAGGCCCGGGCGAAGTCGCGGATCGAGTCGTCGAGGTTGTACATCGCCATCGCGATGCCGCCGCTGGGGAAGTCGAAGACGTCGATCTCCATCGGCTCCGAGCCATCCTTGGGCGTGAACGTCAGCGTCAGCGAGCCCTCGCCCGGTACAACCATGTCCTCGGCGCGGTACTGGTCGCCGAAGGCGTGGCGGCCGATGATGATCGGCTTGGTCCAGCCCGGGACCAGCCGCGGGATGTTGGAGATCACGATCGGCTCGCGGAAGATGACGCCGCCGAGGATGTTGCGGATCGTGCCGTTGGGCGAGCGATACATCTGCTTCAGGCCGAACTCCTCGACGCGTGCCTCGTCGGGCGTGATCGTCGCGCACTTGACGCCGACCCCGTGCTCCTTGATCGCGTTGGCCGCGTCGACAGTGATCTGGTCTTCGGTGGCGTCGCGGCTTTCGATCCCGAGGTCGTAGTAGGCGAGCTCGATGTCGAGATAGGGCAGGATCAGCTGCTCCTTGATGAAGGCCCAGATGATCCGGGTCATCTCGTCGCCGTCGAGCTCGACGATGGGATTTTCGACCTTGATCTTTGCCACTGTGCGGGTTTCCTTCGCGTCGGGGGCTGTGGGGCGGGCGATGGTATCGGGGGCGCGGCCACTGCTGCGATGAAAGGCGAGAAACTCCCGTTAGGGCCCAGTAACTCGCCGCTCGTTCAAGCGTCGTCGCTCACCGCGTAATCTGCGCCTCGATGGACTCCGAACGGGTGCGGATCGAGGTCGCCAACCATGTCGCTGATGTGCGCATGGTCCGCGCCGACAAGCACAACGGCCTCGACGGCGCGATGTTCGATCGCCTGCTCGAGGCAGCGGCGCAGGTCGCAGCCGACCGCGGCGTTCGCGCTGTCGTGCTCTCGGGCGACGGGCCGAGCTTCTGCGCCGGGCTCGACTTCAAGGCGGTGATGCAGGGCACCGGGCTGAGTTCCGAGCGCGCCTTCGAGCACGAGGGCGACGACATCGCAAATCGTGCCCAGCGCGTCGCGTATGACTGGCTCCGCCTGAAGGTGCCGGTGATTGCGGCGCTTCACGGCGCCTGTCTCGGCGGCGGCCTGCAAATAGCTCTTGCCGCCGACGTCCGCATCGCCGCGCCCGACGCCCGGCTCTGCGTGATGGAGATCCACTACGGGCTCGTCCCCGATATGAGCTTGACGCAGACGCTGCCGAACCTCGTGGGCATCGACGTCGCCAAGGAGCTCACCTTCAGCGGGCGCACGGTCGGCGCCGCCGAAGCGCGCGAGCTCGGCCTGGTGACGCGAATCGCCGACGACCCCCAAGCGGCGGCGCATGAACTGGCGGCGGAGATCGTCACACGCTCGCCCGACGCGATCCGCTCTGCCAAGCGGCTCTTGAATGAGGCGTGGCGTGAGCCGGCCACGACCGGCCTCGCGCTCGAGGAGAGCCTGCAGCGGTCGCTGCTCGGCACGCCGAACCAGATCGCCGCTGTGACCGCGACGCTGTCCAAGCAACCGGGCGAGTTCACGGACCCTGAGGGCGCCGACTAGATGAAGACGATCGGGCTGATCGGTGGGATGAGCTGGGAGTCCTCGGCCGAGTACTACCGGCTGATCAACGAGGCGGTCAAGGGCCAACTCGGCGGTCTGCATTCTGCCCGGAGCCTCATGTTCAGCGTCGATTTCGCCGAGGTGGAGGAGCTGCAACGGACCGGGCGCTGGGACACGGCCGCTGCCGCTCTCGCCGACGTGGCGCGTCGCCTCGAGCGCGGAGGCGCCGATTTCGTCGTCCTTTGCACCAACACGATGCACCGGGTAGCCGACGAGATCAGCGCGCAGATCGAGATCCCCCTGCTCCACATCGCCGACGCGACGGCAGAGGTGATGCGAGCGAGCGATGTCACCACGACCGGCCTGCTCGGAACCCGCTACACGATGGAGCAGGACTTCTACCGCGGTCGGCTCTCCGAGCGCCACGGCTTCGAGGTGCTCGTTCCGGACGCCGAGGAGCGCGAGCTCGTTCACAGGGTGATCTATGAGGAGCTGGTGCTCGGGCGAGTCGACAACGGCTCGCGAGAGGCCTATCGCGAGATCATCGCTCGCTTGGTCGACCGCGGCGCGCAGGCGATCATCCTGGGCTGCACCGAGATCGGCCTGTTGATCGGCGAAGGCGATGCGACCGTGCCGCTCTACGACACCACCCGGATCCACGCTGAAAAGGCGGTCGAGCTCGCGTTGAGCCCGGCCACCGCCACCGGCCTCGACGGCTCCAGCATCGCGCAGCCACAAGCGTGAGACAATCGCGCCGATGACATCCGTTGTGCGTCCGCCGTCCGAGACCCACGCAGTCTCCAACCAGGCCGAGCCCCTCGAGGGCTACAACACGTTCGAGGCCGACTCGGTCCTGGTCGAGGCCCTGGTTCGCGAGGGCGGTGACTGGGCGCGCGACCGCGCTCGCGAGGCCGGCGCGCTGGCGGGCTCGGCGCGGGCGATTCGCTGGGGCGCCGAGGCCAACGAGAACCCACCGCAGCTGCGCACCCACGACCGCTTTGGCAACCGCATCGACGAGGTCGAGTTCCACCCCGCCTGGCACGAGCTGCTCGGCCGCGGGGTCGCCCTCGGGATGCATGCCCTTCCCTGGCGCGAGCCCGAGCCCGGCGCCCATGTCGCCCGGGCCTCGATGTTCATCGCCTCTCAGGCAGAGGCAGGGGTCGGCTGCCCGTTGTCGATGACCTACTCGGTGATCCCGGCGCTGCGAGCTCAGCCCGAGCTCGCGGCCGAATGGGAGCCGCGGTTCATGTCGCTCTCCTACGACGGCGAGCTGAAGCCGGCGCCCGACAAGCCAGGGGCGCTCTGCGGCATGGGCATGACCGAGAAGCAGGGCGGCTCCGACGTGCGCGCGAACACGACGACGGCCCGGCCGCTCAACGGCGGCGGCCCCGGGGGCGAGTACGAGCTCGAAGGGCACAAATGGTTCATGTCAGCGCCGATGTGCGACGCCTTCCTCGTCCTCGCCCAAGCCGAGGGCGGGCTCTCATGCTTTCTGATGCCGCGCTTCACCCCCGACGGCGAGCGAAACGCGATCCACATCCAGCGCCTCAAAGACAAGCTCGGCAACCGCTCCAACGCCTCCAGCGAGGTCGAGTTTCGCGGCGCCTGGGCGCGGATGGTCGGCGAGGAGGGCCGGGGGGTGCCGACGATCATCGAGATGGTCAACCACACCCG
>JBKJXG010000040.1:0-5082 GCA_046716525.1 Solirubrobacterales bacterium | reverse complement strand
GATTCGCCGAGCGACTTCAGCTTCGTCACCATCTCCTCGCCGACCATCTGCTTCGAGAGGCGAGCGAAGGTGTAGTAGGTGTCGGCGGCCTGCTCTGGTCGGCCGGAGATGATCAGCGGCGTACGGGCCTCGTCGATGAGGATGTTGTCGACCTCGTCGACGATCGCAAAGGCGTGCTTTCGCTGCACGCATTCCTCCAGCGTGTTCGCCATGTTGTCGCGCAGGTAGTCGAAGCCGAACTCGGAGTTGGTCCCATAGGTCACGTCGCAGGCGTAGTGGGCGCGCCGCTGCGCCGGGTTCATATCCGACTGGATGACGCCGACGGTGACGCCGAGCCTGTCGAAGATCGGCTTCATCCAGAGGGCGTCGCGCCGCGCCAGGTAGTCGTTGACCGTGATCAAATGCACTGGGTCACCGGCGAGCGTGTTGAGAAAGACGGCGCAGGTCGCGGTCAGAGTCTTGCCCTCGCCGGTCCGCATCTCGGCGATCGCGCCGGAGTCGAGGACCATCGCGCCGATCATCTGCACGTCGTAGTGGCGCTGGCCGAGCGCGCGTTTGCCGGCCTCGCGACAAAGCGCGAAGGCCTCGGGGATGAACTCGTCGAGCGATCCGCCCTCCTCGCGGGCGCGCGTGCGCAACTCGTCGGCGCGCGCGCGGATCTCGGCGTCGTCGAGCAGTTCGAGCTCGGGCTCGAAGCGGTTGATCGAGTCGACCCGCCGCTCATACTCCTTCAGCTTCTTGCCCTCGCCTACGCGAAGGGCGCGATCGATGATTCCCCGTGCCATATCTCCGATTCAGGGTAGCCGGATGCCCCGGTGCAGCTGTACTCAGCCGGCGATCAGGCTTCGCGGCCGCGAAGGCGACCCATGACGCGACGGCTGCGGGCACGACCGCGCCGCTTCTCTCGATAGCGCTTGACTTGGCGCCGGATGTCCTCAGCGAGCTCGTGGACCGAGTGGATCATCTCGGGCGAAGCCTCCCGGGCACGCAGCGTGGTGCCTTTGAGATAGAGGGTTGCCTCGGCCACCTCTTTGTCCCTGATCGAGGGATTGCGCTCCTCATAGACCTCGATATCGAGGCGGGCAAGCCCAGAGACCTGTTTCGAGACCCTCGCGAAGCGCTTGGAAATGTGCTCTCGAAGCTCGTCCGTCACTTCCATGTTCCGGCCCCTGACGTCGATTCTCATGTCGGTCTCCTCGCTCGCGAGCTTGCCTTCAATCATGGTACGCCTCGCGCCTGCTGGTGCCAAGCGAATGAGCGAAGACGGCGCCACGAACCTCGCCGGCCCCAGCCGCGCGCAGCGCCCGTGCACAGGCGGCCAGCGTCGCGCCTGTGGTGAGCACGTCGTCCACGACCAGAACTCGCTGCGGTGCCGGCCCGAGACAGCGCACGACTGGTGCCGAGACCAGCCTGGTCGCGCGATCGCGGCCCACCTGGCGTGATCCGTCACGGCGAACGAGGCAGGCCGAGCGCTCGAGCCCGAGGCGTGAGGCGAGGGCCGAGGCGAGGAGCTCGGCGGCGTCGAAGCCGCGAGCTCGTCGTCGCGCCGGCGCCGCCGGCACCGCCACGACGATCGATCCATTCGTCGCCGGCGCAGCGCATCGCGCCATCGCCTGCGCAGCGACAGCAACGAGGGGCAAGCGGGCCTGAAACTTCAACGCCGCGACCAAGCGCCGAGGCGCTCCCTCATACGGCGCGGCGAAACGGACGGCATCGAGGCCCGGCACATGCTTGTCGCCCCAGCGGAGGCTCGCGAGCTCACGCTGGCAACTCACGCATACGGTCGCGGCGACTGGGCACGGTTGAGCGCAGATTGCGCAGCGTGGCGGGCAAAGAAGCGCCGTCAGCGCCCTGGTGTTCGCACCCCAGTCGATGCCGGGAGCGTGGCTAGGCGAGGCGCCCGGATGGGATGCGGAGTGGGCCGAAAGTGTGGCGAGCGCGTGTCATCTCGGATCGCGACAGGTGAGCGGAACGTCTTCGGCGCAGTGAAGGTGGCGGGTGTGAGCGCCATTGGAGATCTGTTTTCAACTGTCGGACCCAGATCTCCACACCCGCTCATCGCGAGGTCGCGCCGGTACACCAGCGCAGCATGGACATCCATAACGACTGTCGTGAACAGATCTCCACGGAACGGCTCAACTGCCCGCGCCGACAGCGCCAAGCCCCTCACCAGCAGCGATCCCGGCTGGCGCCGCGAGAACCTTCGGTGCACTCCAGCCGCCGGCCGCACGCTCTCTACGACCGGGCTGTGACCGACTGGTCGCGCCCGGCGCGCTTGGCCCGATAGAGCGCCGCGTCGGCGCGGCCCACGAGCGCGTCCGCGTGCTCGTCTCCGTCCCACTCGGCGATACCGGCGGAACATGATTCGCCGGACGGGGTGACGAAACGCAGGCGCTCGATCAAGCGAACGGCGTCGGGGGTCGCACACCCCGGCAAGATCACGCTGAACTCCTCGCCGCCGAAGCGAGCGAGGATGTCGTACGGGCGCAGGGCCAGGCGCCAGGCTGCCGCTGCCTCGGTCAGTAACTGGTCGCCGGCCTGATGGCCGCGGCGGTCATTGAACGCCTTGAAATGATCGAGGTCGAGCATTGCCACGCAGAGCGGATTCTCGTCTCGCCTCGCACGCGCGAGCTCGCGCGGTAGCTCCTGCTCCCAGTAGCGCCGGTTGGGCAGCCCGGTGAGGCTATCCGTGCGCGCCATGTATTCGAGCTGGCCGAGCAGATCGGCGCGACCGATGGCAACCGCGGCCTCGGCGGCCAGCACGTCGAGCATCGCCGAGAGCCGCAGCGAGACGCCGGCCGTTTCGTCGCGCCATGCGACTGCGAGAACGCCGATCGCGGCACGATCGCGCACGACCGGATGCCATAGCACCGCCTCGGACCGCGTTCGCCGCATGAACCTCTCGTCGGCTTCCGTTGCGCTCCCGAGCGAGACAAAAACCTCCTCCGCGCGGCTGAACGCCAGCGCCGCTCCCGACTCGCCGTCGATCGCCACCTCGAAACCGTCGAGCTCGGCGCCGACGGACGCCTGCGGCACCAGCGACGGTGAGGTCTGGCCGGGTTCGAACAAGACCGCCACGGGCGCCTGGGCGACCTCGCTTGCGCCCGCGCAGACGGCCTTGCGAGCCGCCGCTGGATCGAGGCTGCGGGCGAGCGCGCGCGTCGCTTGGGAGACCGCGCCGACGTCGGCGGCGCGGCTCGCGAACTCGCCCTCGACCTGGGTGGTCTCGGTGACATCGCGGGCCATGAACAGGCCTGTTTCGACGTTGCCGGCGGCGTCGGCGAACGGAACCACCCGCATCGAGTACTCGCGCCCCGAAAACGGCGCGCGATACTCGAACGAGCGCTTCTCGCCTCGAAGCGCTGCATCGAACTTCGGCCTCAGCGTGTTGGCCTGGGCCGGCGCGAACATCTCCAGGATCGACTTGCCCTCGAGCTCGTCGGCCCCCCAGCCGCCACCGCCAAGTGCGGGTCCGGCGGCAAAGGTGACGATCAGCTCGCGATTGAAGGAGATCACGGCGGTCTGCGGCAACTGATCGATGAGCGCGCGGTGTCGGCGTATGCGGCGACGGAGACGCATCAGCGCCCCCAACAAGAGGAGGCACACGATCAAGAGGCCCCCCGCCAAAGCGAGAATGAACGCCCCCACGTCCACAGGTTTAGCCGATCTCGCCCAAGTCTGCGCTGATCAGTCGAAGACGACCCGCTCGACGGCACTCACATCAGCCTCGCAACCGATCACGGCCGGCGCCTTGCCCAAGGCCGTGTCGGGGTCCTTGAGCCCGTGCCCAGTGAGCACGCAGACGACCGTACGCGGTGTCTCGACCTCCTCGACCGTCGGCAATCCGTGAGCGAGAAGGCCGGCTACCGAAGCAGCCGAAGCCGGCTCGCAGAACACACCTTCGCCCGATGCGAGCAGTCGGTAGGCATCGAGGATCTGCTCGTCGGAGACCGCTTCGACCCTGCCTCGCGACGCGGTGAAGGCGGCCATCGCATCCTCCCATCGGGCCGGGTTGCCGATCCTGATCGCCGAGGCCACGGTCTCGGGGTCGGCGACCGGCGCACCGTGGACGAGCGGCGCTGCGCCCTCGGCCTGGAAGCCGTAGAGAATCGGCAGCTTGCCGATCTCCGAGAAGCCGCGCGACCAGGCGGTGACGTTGCCGGCGTTGCCGACTGGTATCGCGAGCGCATCGGGGGCCTCGCCGAGGTCCTCCACCACCTCGTAGGCAGCTGTCTTTTGCCCTTCGATCCGGAATGGGTTGACGGAGTTGACGAGCTCGATCGGATGTTCCTGGGCGAGCTTGCGGACGATCTCCAGCGCCTGATCGAAGTTACCGCGCAGGGCGATCACCCTGGCACCGTGCATGAGCGCCTGGGCGAGCTTGCCGATCGCGATCTTGCCCTCGGGCACGATCACCGCTCCGCGCATGCCGGCGCGCGCCGCATAGGCAGCGGCGCTGGCCGCCGTGTTGCCGGTGGAGGCGCAGATCACAGCCTCGGCGCCGCGGCCCGCCGCGCGCGAGACCGCCACGGTCATGCCGCGGTCCTTGAAGCTTCCAGTCGGATTCGCGCCCTCGAGCTTCAACAGCACCCTGGCGCCGAGTAGATCGGAGATCACGGGCGCTTCGACCAGGGGCGTCGACCCCTCGTTCAGGGTCACCACTGGATCCCCGGGCTCGAGCGAGAGCCGGTCGCGGTAGCGTTCGATCAACGGTTGAGGCATCGCAGGCTCAGGCGAACTCTTCCTCGATCACCCGGATCGCACGCGGCGCGGAGTGCAGGAAGTCGAGACCGGCGAGCTCTTCGAGCGCTGTGTAGAAACTGCGCTCCGGACACTCGTGCAGGACCATGACCAAGCGGGCGTCGTCGCCGAGGCCGCGCTGGGCGAGGCTTTGGACCGAGATCTCGTTACGCCCGAGCACATCGGCGATCTGAGCCAGGACACCGGGACGATCTGCAACCTCCATGTGCAGGTAGAACGACGAGCTGACGTCGCGGACGATCTCGAGCTCGTGCCGTGTCTCGTGCATCGGCGCCTTGCCGGAGAGGATGGAGACGACATCGCCGAGAACTGCCGTTGCCG
>JBKJXG010000039.1:0-2620 GCA_046716525.1 Solirubrobacterales bacterium | reverse complement strand
GTCGAAGGTCGACTGCAGCTCTCCCAGAAGGTTGAGAACCTGGGCCTGGATCGAGACGTCGAGCGCCGAGACGGGCTCATCGGCGACGATGAGCCGAGGATTGAGCGCAAGCGCTCGTGCGATACCGATGCGCTGGCGCTGCCCGCCGGAGAACTCATGCGGGAAGCGGTTGTAATGCTCGGCCGACAGGCCCACGCGATCGAGCAGCGCTTGAACTCGCTGCTTGAGCTCGTCGCCGGAGGCGATCCCGTGCAGCTTCAGCGGATCGCCGACTATCTGGCCGATGCGCTTTCGCGGGTTCAGCGATGCATACGGGTCCTGAAAGATCATCTGCATCTCGCGGCGCAACGGGCGCAGCTGCCGCCGCCCGAGCTCGGTCAACTCGGTGCCGTCGAAGCGAACCGAGCCCGAGGTGGGCTTGATCAATTGAAGGATCGAGCGCGCGAGCGTCGACTTGCCGCAGCCCGACTCACCGACGAGCCCGATCGTTTCGCCCTTGCCGACCTCGAAGGAGACACCGTCGACTGCCTGTACCGCCCCGACCTGGCGATCGATGATGATCCCCGACTTGATCGGGAAGTGCTTGACGAGGTCGGTGACCTCGAGCAGCGGCTCTGCGCTCATGCCGCCGGGGCCTCGAGGCCGATGTCGCCGGATTCGAGCGTGCGCAACGTCTTCTTCTGTTCGCCGGTGAGAAAGCAGCGATCCTTGTGGTCGCCGGTGCCCCCGCGTTGCTCGAGATCGGGCACCTGCGTGCAGCGGCTGAAAGCATGCGGGCAGCGCGGTCGGAAATGACAGCCCTCCGGAGCGTCGAGCAGCGAGGGTGGTGCGCCCTTGATCTGGGCGAGGCGGGCCGAGCGGGGCCGGTCGAGACGCATGATCGAGCCCAGCAGACCCCACGTGTAGGGATGCTGGGGGTCATAGAAGATCTGCTCCAGGGTGCCCGTCTCGACGACGCGGCCGCCGTACATGACCATCACCCGGTCGGCGATGTCGGCGACGACGCCGAGGTCGTGGGTGATCAGCATCAGGGCCAGACCGCGGTCGGCGTTGAGCTTCTTCAGCAGGCGGATGATCTGCGCCTGGATCGTGACGTCGAGCGCGGTTGTCGGTTCGTCGGCGATCAGCATCGGCGGCTCCAGCGACAACCCCATGGCGATCATCGCCCGCTGGCGCATGCCGCCCGAGAACTCGTGCGGGTAGGCGCGCACGCGATCCTCCGCGGCGGGGATGCCGACCGCCGTCAGCAGCTCGACAGCCTGGTCGAGCGCCTGCTCCTTGGAGACGTCGCGGTGAGCGAGGATCTGTTCGGCGATCTGATCACCGACGCGGTAGACGGGATTCATCGACGTCATCGGATCCTGAAAGATCATCGCCATCTTCTCGCCGCGCACCTTGCGCAACTCGTCGTCTGAGGCGGAGACGAGCTCGATGTCGCCGAGCTGGGCGCGGCCGGAGATCGTGGCGTTGGGGCTGCGGGTGAGCCCCATCAGGCTCATTGCGGTGACCGACTTGCCGCAGCCCGACTCGCCGACGACGGCGAGGACCTCGCCCGGATTGACCTCGAAAGAGACGCCGTCGACGGCTTGCACGGAGCCGTCCTCGGTGGCAAACGAGACCCGCAGGTCCTCGACCTTGAGCAGGGGCTCCGTCATCTGCCCAGGCGGTCCACTAAGCGGCGCTGTCGCCGGCTTCGAGGCGGATCCTCGGGTCGAGCATGGCGTAGCCGATGTCGACGATCGTGTTGAAGAAGACGACGAAGAAGGCGCCGAACATGGTCACGGCGAGAATCGGGGGCTGGTCGAGCTGGCCGATCGCGTCGGCTGCGTACTGGCCTACTCCTTGGAGGTTGAAGACGGTCTCGGTGAGGATCGCGCCGCCGCCGATGACGACCGCGAAGTCGAGGCCCCAGAGCGTGACGATCGGGATCATCGAGTTGCGCAGGACGTGCTTGAGCAGCACCTGGCGCTCCGATAGCCCTTTGGCACGGGCCGTGCGCACGTAATCCTCGTTGATCGTGTCGAGGATGTTGCCGCGCAGGACCCGGGAATAGAGGCCGATGAAAAGAATCGAGAGCGCGGTCCACGGCAGGATCAGGTGGTGCAGCCATTCGAACGGGCTCTCGGAGAACTCGACGTAGCCGCCGTTGGGGAAGAGCTCGAAGCCAAGCGACTGCGAGAGCTCGAAGCCGAGGTAGTGGTTCATCAACGCGCCGATCCAGAACACCGGCATCGAGATCCCGACCAGCGCCAGCACGGTAAGTAATCGGTCTGAGACCTTGCCCGCACGCATTGCCGTGAACAGGCCGAGGCCGACCCCGAACAGCATCCAGATGACCGCCGCGCCGATCGCCAGCGAGAGGGTTCTCGGCAGCCCCTTCCAGATCTCTTTGACGACATCGAGCTGGGTGAAGTAGCTGACCATGTCGCCGGTGAACAGCTTCTCCATCGTCGTCCCGTACTGGACCAAGAAGCTCTCGTCAAAGCCCCATTCCTGGCGAATAGCCTCGATATGCTCCTCGGACGGCTGCTTGCCGGCCATCCGCACCGCGGGATCGGAGTTCGGGATCACGTTGAAGATCAAGAACGTGATCACCGAGACCGCGAACAGCACGAACAGC
>JBKJXG010000038.1:0-6724 GCA_046716525.1 Solirubrobacterales bacterium | reverse complement strand
AGCTCATTCCCTGCATGCGCGGGCTCGCCGTCGCGATCTCCTCGAGGTTCACAAAGCCCTGGGCCGTCTCGAGGATCGCGTGGACAAGGATCGGGCGGTCAAGCTTGGCCTTCGCCTCGAGCTGGGCGAGCAGGCGGTCGACGTAGTGGATGTCCCACGGGCCCTCGACCTTCGGCACCATGATCACCTCGAGCTTGTCGCCGATCTCCGGGACGAGCGTGAGCAAGTCGTCGAGAACCCAGGGGCTCTCGAGCGAGTTGACCCGCGTCCACAGCGCCGTCTCGCCGAAGTCGGTCTCCTTCGCCACCTTGACGAGACCGGCTCGCGCGGCCTCCTTGTTGTCGACCGACACCGCGTCCTCGAGGTTGCCGAGCAAGATGTCGGCCTGTTTGGCCATGTCCGGCACCTTCGCCGCCATCTTCTCGTTCGAGGCGTCGAAGAAGTGGATCATTCGCGAGGGCTTGAACGGCACCTCGCTGATTGGATCGGGGGCACCGATGGCGAGTGGCTTGACGAAGTCACGGGGGTTTCGCAAGTGAGGCTCCTGGTCGGGATGAAAGGTTGGCGCGCAACGCTACCGTGAGCAGCATGAGCGTCGAGATCAGGGCCGCGCGCAGTGGGGAGGAGGCCGCGATCGTGCCGCTCTACGAATGGCTGTTCGCGGCGCCTGGCTCAGAGCCCGCGGCATGGGACCCCAAGCGCGCGGCAGTAGCACTGGCGCAGGCGATCGAATCCCACGACGCCTGCGTGTTGGTGGCCGAGCGCTCAACGAACCCGGCCATCCCCGGAGGCGAAGCCGAGGAGATGGGCGGAACGTTGGTCGGCTTTTGCACCGGGTATCAAGATCTGCACTCGGTCCGCTTCGGCTATCGCGTCTGGGTCGAGGACCTCGCGGTCGATCCCGCGCACCGCTCGCTCGGGGTCGGCAAGGCGCTGCTCGACGCCGCCAAGGACTGGGCGCGCGAGCGCGGCGCGACGCACCTCGAGCTCGATTCGGCCGAGGCGCGCACCGACGCGCACCGCTTCTATGAGCGCGAGGGAGCCGGCAACCGCTCGATCAGCTTCGGCTGGGAGCTGTAGTCACCCCCGACGAGCGCCGAATAAGGTCCCGCCGATGAGCGGTCGCATCATCCTCTTCGGCGCCACGGGATACACCGGGCGGCTCACGGCAGCCGCGCTCGTCGCGCGTGGCGACGGGCCGGTTCTCGCCGGGCGCAACAGCGTTGCCTTGGCCGCGCTCGCGACGGAGCTCGGTACCAACCTGCCAACGGCGCTCGCCGATGTCTCAGACCCCGCTTCGGTGCGCGCGCTGCTCGAGCCCGGCGACGTCATCGTCGCAACCGTCGGCCCGTTCGCGCGCTGGGGCGATCCCGCCGCCGAGGCTGCAATCGACGCCGGCGCCGCCTACATCGACTCGACAGGGGAGCCGGCCTTCATTCGCCGCGTCTTCGAACAGTTCGGCCCGCGCGCGCACCGGACCGGCGCGGGCCTGGTCACGGCCTTCGGCTACGACTGGGTCCCCGGCAACCTCGCCGGGGCACTTGCCCTGCGAGAGGCCGGAGACGAAGCCACGCGAATCGACATCGGCTACTTCACCACCGGCGGCGGGCTCGGTGGGATGAGCGGCGGTACGCGCGCCTCGGTGGCCGGCGCCCTGCTCGAGCCGTCGTTCGGATTTCGCGATGGGGTCGTGCGCACAGAGCGCGGCGCGGCCAGGGTGCGCTCCTTTGCAATCGGCGGCGAGCCGCGGCAGGCGATCGCGGTCGGCTCCTCCGAGCACTACGCCCTGCCCAAGTTGCAGCCGTCCTTACGTGAGGTAAATGCCTACCTCGGCTGGTTCGGCGCGGCCTCGCGCCCGATGCAGGTCTTCTCGGCTGCGAACTCGGCGCTGACCCGGATCCCCGGCGTCAAGGCCGGTCTCGGGGCGATGGCGGCGCGCTTCGTCAAGACCTCGACCGGCGGTCCCGACGAGGACGCGCGCGCCGGCACCGGCTCGGCGATCATCGCGATCGCGTACGGCCCGGCGAGCGAGGAGCTGGCGACCGTCGAGGTCCGTGGGGTCAATGGCTACGAGTTCACCGCGCGCATCCTTGCCTGGGGCGCAGCTCACGCCGCCGCCGAGGGACTCGAAGGCGCGGGAGCACTCGGGCCCGCCGCTGCTTTCGGCCTCGACACGTTGGTCGCCGGCTGTGCCGAGGCTGGGATCGAGGTCGTCTGAGGGGTCTATCCTAGGCGGCCCGGGACATCCGATGCCGTCGACAGAGCAGGAGACATGGCCGTAGCGACCGCGACTTACCAGGAGATCACCGACGATCAGCAGGCGATCGTCGAGATGGTCCGCAGCTTCGTCGACAACGAGATCCTCCCGCACGCCGAGGAGTACGACCACGAGGACAAGTTCCCCGAACCGATCGTCGAGCAGATGAAGGAGCTCGGGCTGTTCGGGGTGACCATCCCCGAGGAGTACGGCGGGATGGGACTCGACCTGGCGACCTACACGCTGATCGTCGAGGAGCTGTCGCGCGGCTGGATCTCGATCTCGGGCGTGGTCAACACCCATTTCATCGGCTCCTATCTGCTGATGAAGTTCGGCACCGACGAGCAGAAGGATTACTTCCTGCCAAAGATGGCCACGGGCGAGATCCGCGCCGCCTTTTCCCTCTCCGAGCCCGAGGTCGGCTCCGACGTGCAGGGGATCAAGGCGACCGCAAAGCAGCTCGACGACGGCAACTGGGAGATCGACGGGCAGAAGATGTGGGTCACCAACGGTCTCCGCTCGAGCGTCGTCTTCGTCCTCGTCAAGACCGACACCAAGGCTGATCCGCCCTACAAGGGGATGACCTGTTTCATCACCGAGAAGGAACCCGGCGCCCACCACAACGACGGCGAGTTCGCCGGTCTCGAGGTGCCGCCGCAGATCAAGAAGATGGGCTACAAGGGCGTCGAGTCCACCGAGCTCGTCTACAACGGTTACAAGTGCCCGAGTGAGCGCATCCTTGGTGGCGAGGAGGGCGTCGGCGAGGGCTTTCGCCAGATGATGGACGCGCTCGAGGTCGGGCGTGTCAACGTCGCCGCGCGCGGCGTCGGCATCGCCCAGCGCGCGCTCGAGCTGGCCCTGCGCTATGCGCAGGAGCGAAAGACGTTCGGTAAGCCGATCGCCGAGCACCAGGCGATCCAGTTCAAGCTCGCCGAGATGGCGACCAAGGTCGAGGCGGCCCGGCTGATGACGCGCAAGGCCGCGGCGCTGAAGGACGCCGGCGAGCGCTCCGACCTCGAGGCCGGGATGGCGAAGCTGTTCGCCTCCGAGACCGGCAAGGAGGTCGTCGAGGACTCGTTTCGCATCCACGGTGGATACGGCTACTCGAAGGAGTACGAGATCGAGCGCCTTTACCGCGACGCGCCGCTGCTTCTGATCGGCGAGGGAACCTCCGAGATCCAGAAGATGGTCATCGGCAAGAAGGTCCTCCAGCGCAACAAGATCTAGGCCGGCGATGGCTTCTGGCACCAAGGAGCTGATCGAGCAGGCGGTGAGCAATCTCCAACGGGAGGTTCCGGCGCTCGCCAAGCTCAAGCTCATCTTCGGGCTGGAGCTGCGCGGACGCGGCGACGTCCAGCTCTACCGGGTTGAGGTGCCGGGGCCGAAGGTGAGCAAGGACTTCGCTCGCGACGAGCGGGTCCGCGTCGCGATCGCACGTTCGCATTTCAACGAGCTCGTCGCCGACGGCAAGGCCAAGCATTGGCGCGAGGCCTGGGAGCATGGCCAGATCAAGGCCGAGGGCGATCCCAACATCCAGAAGCTGATCGGGCAGGTGATCGCGCACGCCGAGGCTCGCGGGCACCTGCGCAAGACGCACTGAGCGCCTGTAGATGGCCGATTCGAGCAAGCTGGTCTCAACTGCGGTCGAGCGCGTCCAGGCCGAAGTACCGGCGTTGGCGAAGCTGAAGCTGACGTTTGGGCTGGAGCTGACCGCGGGCGGGCTCATGGGACCGAGCAAGTCCGATCATTTCACCGTCGAGCTTCCCGGGCCGAAGGTCAGCGAAGGCGAACCCGAGAACGCCCGCATTCGTGTTTCGATCCCGAGGACGATGTTCGAGCTTCTCGCCAGCGAAGGCCAGCTCGTCGACTGGAAGGAGGCCTTTTACTACGGCCATCTCAAGGTCTCGGGAGACGAGCGCGTGAAGCGGCTGCTCGGTAAAGCCATCGGCCGCCAATAGACGCGCGCCGCTACGATCCCGCGCCCGGAGGAGGGTCAGCCGACCCAAGGAGACGAGCACGCGATGAGCGACCAAGATCACAAGCTTTCAACCGGCCAGGCCGAGCGCGAGGCGTCCGGCGCACACCCGTATGGCCGCTATCTCGAGGAGTTCGAGACCGGCGCCGTCTACAAGCATTGGCCGGCAAAGACGGTGACCGAGTCCGACGATCACCTCTTCTGCCTGATCACGATGAACCATCACCCGCTGCATCTCAACGACGTTTACGCAACGGAGTCACAGCAGGGCCAAAACGTCGTCGTAGGCCCGCTGGTCTACTCGCTCGCGCTGGGCATGTCGGTCTCCGACGTCTCGGGCAAGGCGATCGCCAACCTCGCCACCGAGGAGCTCTCGCATCCGAACCCGGTCTTTCATGGCGACACGCTCTATTGCGAATCCGAGGTGCTCGACGTGCGCCCGTCGACCTCGAAGCCCGACCGTGGCATCGTCAAGGTGCACACCCGCGTCTACAAGCAGACAGGTGACCTCGTCGCCGAGTTCAAGCGCACGGTGCTGATCCCGAAGAAGAACCCGGGCTGAGCCCGCAGCGAGCTCGTGGCCGCGGATCCCGCCGGTATCTGGCTCGCGCGTCCATCACAGCCGCGTCAGGGCAGGCCGCTGGCGGTCAAGGACATCTTCCACACGGCTGGGCTGACGACCACCTACGGCTCGGCGGTCTACGCCGATCATGTTCCGCCGCGCACCGCAACCGCGGTGCAGCGGCTCGAGCAGGCGGGATGGGCGAACGTCGGCAAGACGAACCTGCACGAGTTCGCCTACGGCGTCACCTCGCAAAACCCGCACTACGGAACCGTTCCGAACCCGCTTGCGCCGGGCCGGGTGGCCGGCGGGTCAAGTGGCGGTAACGCCGCAGCGCTGGCCATCGGTTCCTGCGAAGGCGCTCTGGGCACCGATTCAGGCGGCTCGATCCGCATTCCCGCGGCGTGGTGCGGTGTCGTCGGCTTCAAACCGAGCTTCGGGCTCGTTTCGATGGAGGGTTGCTTCCCGCTTGCGCCGAGCTTCGATCATGCCGGCCCGATGGCCCGCGACGTCGCTACCTGTGCGGCGATGATGCGGGCGCTGGTGCCCGGATTCGAAGCGCCTGCCGTTGATGATCTGGCCGAGCTGCGAATCGGGGTCTGCGGCAGCGCTGCGCCCGAGCTTGGTGAGAGCGTCGATCTGCCCTCCATCGACGGCATTGCGCCGGCGTTCATGCGCGAGGTCGCCGAGACACACGCGCCGATCTTCGACCAGCACAGTGGCCTCTATGGCGACAACGTGCGGACGAAGGTCGAACGTTGCCTGGCCGTCACCGACGCTCAAGCGCAGCAGGCCGCACGACGGCGTCAGGAGCTGCGCGAGCAGATGCACGCCCTGTGGAATCGCTTCGACCTGCTGGCCATCCCGACCGTGCCGATGGGCCCGCCGCCGCTCGACGTCGACGAGCTGGACGTGCGCGAGCGGGCGATCAGTCTCACCTTCGGCTTCAATGCGGTTGGCGCACCGGCCCTGGCACTCGGCTCGCTTCAGCTCGCCGCCGCGCCCGGAAAGGACGCGCTCGTGCTCGCCGCCGGCGAGTTGATCGAGCGCGGTGCTGCGCCGAGGTAAGGTTTGGCCATGGAGGCAACGACGATCGGCCAGGGCGCTGAGCCGATCGAAAGCATCGAGTGGCTCCATGAGTTCGACCGGCGCTACATGCAGGCGTGGAACTCGCGGGACCCCGGTGCCGTTGCCGCCTGCACCCACCCCGACGTGGTCTGGATCGACCCGGCGCTGGCCGAGCCTGCGCGCGGGTCAGGCGCGGTCGCCGATTTCTCCGCCACCTCCGTAGCGGCCTTTCCGGACCTCATGTTCACGCAGCCGGGCGCGATCGCGATCAGCGAGGACTCCCGTGCCGCCTACATCCCCTGGCAGATGAGCGGCACCAACACCGGCGCAATCGACCCGCCAGGCTTTGCCGCCACCGGCAGATCGGTGGAGATTCGAGGCTTCGACATCTGGCAGTTTCGCGACGGCGCGATCTGGCGCTACGAGGCGATCTACGATTTCTCGGAGATGGCGCGTCAGCTCGGCCTGATGCCCCCCCGCGGCGGCGCAGCGGAGCGGGCGATGGTCGCGGCACAGCGGCTGCGCGCGAAGCTGCCGTTCTAAGGCGGGGTCGCTCGCTCCAGACGTTTGGGGCACCGCTCAGATCAGCTCGGCGACGGCTTCGAGACCGGCGTCGAAATCGGTCCCGGGCATGCCACCGACACCGGGCGAGGTGACGCCGGCGTCTTGGTAACGCTTGACCGCCGCGTGGACGTCGGCCTCGGTTCCGATTCCGGCAAGCTCCGCCAGCATCCGGTCCGAGAGCCCCGCCTTTGCCTTCTCGATGTCCCCGTCGGCCATGCCCGCGTCGAAAGCGGCGAGCTCGCCGCCGAAGCCCGACGACTCGAGCATTGCTCGGTAGAACGGCAGCGAGGCGTAAGGG
>JBKJXG010000037.1:0-6624 GCA_046716525.1 Solirubrobacterales bacterium | reverse complement strand
GGCCCGAATCGCTGGCAGCCCGCGCCGAGGAGATCGCTGCCAGCTACGCGAACGTCAGCGTCGAGATCCTCGATCGCGAGGCGATCGTCGCGGCGGGCATGGGCGGGCTCGCAGCCGTCGCGCAGGGCACTACGACCGAGCCGCGCCTGATCGCGCTGCGCTACGAGGGC
Organism: Solirubrobacterales bacterium; assembly: GCA_046716525.1. GTDB lineage: Bacteria > Actinomycetota > Thermoleophilia > Solirubrobacterales > 70-9 > WHSW01. Next base: position 6,454 of record JBKJXG010000037.1, on the reverse strand, counting down.
GGCGGCGCCGGCGCCCGCTACGGGCTCGTCGGCAAGGCCGTCACCTTCGACAGCGGCGGAATCTCGATCAAGCCCTCCGAGCACATGGAGGACATGAAGATGGACATGTCCGGTGGCGCCGCTGTGCTCGAAGGCTTCGCGGCGATCGCCGAGCTCGAGCTCGAGCTCGAGCTCGTCGCGGTCATCCCCTCGACCGAGAACATGCCCAGCGGCAGCTCGGTCAAGCCCGGAGACATCATCACCCAGCTCAACGGCAAGACGGTCGAGGTCAACAACACCGACGCCGAGGGCCGCCTGATCCTCGCCGACGCGCTCACCTACTGCGTGCGCGAGATGGGCGCCGAGCGCGTCGTCGACCTGGCAACGCTAACCGGCGCCGTCATCGTCGCGCTCGGCTCCACCTACGCAGCGCTGATCTCGAACGACGACGAGTGGGCATCCACGGTCACCGCGGCGGCCTCGACCAGCGGCGAGCTCGCCTGGCGACTGCCGCTGCATCCCGAGTACAAGCAACTGACCAAGGGCAGGGTGGCCGACCTGACCAACGCTGCCGCCGAGCGCAAGGCGGGAACGATCTATGCAGGCTCCTTCCTCGAGGAGTTCGTAGACGAGACGCCGTGGGTGCACCTCGACATCGCCGGCACGGCCTGGAACACCGGGCGCGAGTATGTCGGCAAGGGCGCCACCGGCTTTGGCGTGCGCCTGCTGGTGCGCCTCGCGCGCGATCTCAGCTGAGGCCCGCGGCGCGTACGCCGAGCACGGGCCCGGCGCTCCGGCGCAGCGGCGCCAAGCCGCGTAGCCTTCGGCGCCGCTTGGACTTTCAACTCACAGACGAACAGCGCCTACTGCGCGACACCGTTCGCGACTTCGCACGCAACGAGGTCGCGCCGGTCGCCGAGGAGCTCGACCGGACGAAGTCCTTCCCCTACGAGATCGTCGCCAAGATGGCCGATCTCGGGCTCATGGGGATCCCCTTTCCAGAGGAGTTCGAGGGTGGCGGTGGCGACACGCTCTCCTATGTGCTCACGGTCGAGGAGCTGACGCGAATCGACTCGTCGGTCGCGATCACCCTCTGCGCCCACACCTCGCTCGGAACCCAGCCGATCCACCTGTTCGGAAGCGAGGAGCAAAAACAGCGGCTGATGCCGGACCTGTGTGCCGGGCGCAAGCTCGGCGCCTTCGGCTTGACCGAACCCGAGGCCGGCTCCGACGCCGGCAACACGAAGACGCGGGCCAAGCTCGACGGCGGTGAGTGGGTAATCGACGGCACCAAGCAGTTCATCACCAACGCCGGCACTGAAATCTCGGGCCACGTCGTGATCACCGCGCTGACAGGCGAGAACGAGATCTCGAACGTGATCGTCGAGAACGGCACCGAGGGCTACGAGCAGGGCGAGCCGTATCGCAAGATGGGCTGGAACGCATCCGACACCCGTCCGCTGAGCTTCAGCGGGTGCCGCGTGCCGGAGGCCAATCTGCTCGGCCCCCGCGGCGCCGGCTTCAAGCAGTTCATGCACATTCTCGACATCGGGCGCATCGGCGTCGCCGCGATGGGCGTCGGCCTCGCCCAGGGCGCTCTCGACGAGGCGATCGCCTATGCGAAAGAGCGCCGCGCCTTCGGCCAGCCGATCTCGAAGTTCCAGGCGATCCAGGCGAAGATCGCCGACCTCTCGGCCCAGATCGAAGCGGCGCGTCTGCTCACCTATCGCGCCGCACTCGAGAAGGACGCCGGCAGCTCCTTCACGCTCACCGCCGCCCAGGCGAAGTTGATCACGGGGCGACTCGCGGTCCGCGCGAGCGAGGAGGCGGTACAGATCCACGGTGGCTACGGCTACATCGAGGAGTACCCGGTGTGCCGCTTCTATCGCGACGCCAAGATCCTCACCATCGGGGAGGGAACCGACGAAGTGCAGCAGATGGTGATCGCGCGCATGCTGGGCTGCTGAACGTTCGGAGCGACCGATCGCAACTGCCGACCCCATTTTGCGGGTTCGTTGGGATCGCCACAAAGACGCGTCCGACGCAGAGGCCTAAACTTCGCGTCGAGAGTTCCTGCCCCCGATGCCGAGAATGCTGAGGTAGCCGATGGGAAGCATGGATAGCGATGCGCGCTGGCACCAGATCGCCGGACTGCGAGACGAGATCGACGGGCCGGCGGTGGTCGTCCCGATCTGCGTCAGCCGCCTCGACGGCAAGGCCCACGACCTCTCGCCGAAGGCGATGCGCTTCGCGGAGGCGCTGTCGTTCTCAGATGGGTGGTCGCGGATCTCGGCCGCACGCAGCCGTAGGCTCGCGGCCTGATCCTCTAGCCGATCAGTCGGCGCTGGACCGCTTCAGCAGCTCGCGGGCCGCTGTTGCCGGATCGGTCTCGCGGCGAACCACGCGCTCCAACATCCCTGCCCACTCGGGATCGTTCGTCGCCTGGCGCTCGAGGTCCCGCCGAAGCCGCGCGGCGGCGATCCCCAGCACCTCGGCCCGAAGGTTGCGCGCACGGCGCTCATTGAGCGTGCCCGCTTCGGCGATATGGGCACGATGGGCATCGAGCATTCCGACCAGTTCCGTGATCCCTTCGCCTCTTGCGGCCTCGGTTCGCACCACGGGGACCTTCCACGGCCGTGAGGGCCCCAGCCCGAGAACCGCCTTGACCTCGCGAACCATCGTGTCGGCCAGCGGGTGGTCGCTCTTGTTGACGACGATCACGTCGGGGATCTCCATCACTCCCGCCTTCAGGGCCTGAATCGAATCGCCTGAGCCCGGCATCAGGGCGAGGACGACGGTGTCGGCGTGGTCGACGATGTCGATCTCGCCCTGGCCGACTCCGACGGTCTCGAGCAGGATGTCGTCCTTGCCCGAAGCGTCCATCAGCAACGCAGCCTGAAGCGCAGCTTCGGCCAAGCCGCCGAGTGAGCCTCGAGTCGCCATCGAGCGGATGAAGATGCCGGGGTCGAGGAAGTGATCGGAGAGGCGGATTCGATCGCCGAGCACGGCGCCCTGAGTGAACGGGCTGGACGGGTCGATCGACAGCACTCCGACCTCGCGGTCGGCCTTGCGCAGCTGCGTGCAGATCGAGCCGATCAGCGTGCTCTTGCCGACGCCGGGCGGTCCGGTGAGGCCGACGATCCGCGCTTGTCCCGTGCGGGGAAAGAGCTCGGCGACGAGGCGATCACCCTCGGGATCGCGATTCTCGACGAGGCTGATCGCCCGCGCCAGGGCGCGCTTTTCCCCCGCGACCAAGCGCGCTGCGAGGGAATCTGCCGCTTGCTCGGCTGCCTCGGCCACGGCGGCTGACTGTAGTGGACGCTCTGGCGGTTCGACGGGATTAGAGTGCGCCGCCCGATGATCGCGACGATGCGCTTTCTGGCGCGCAACCGGATGCTCAACGGGCGCTACGCGCGCCTGTACTGGCGCTATCTATGGCGCCGAATCTTCACCCGTGCGGGCTGGCGCTGGCAGACCGACGGGCCGGTCTTCTTCGGTCGCGACCTCGAGATCGAGATCGGCCGCAGTGGGACGGTGCGCTTCGGTCGCTTCGTCTGGGTCGGCGACGGGACCAAGATCCGCTGCCACGAGGGCGTGGTCGAGATCGGCGCGAAGACGGTAATCGGCCAGGACTGCACGATCTCGGCGTATCGCCTCGTGCGCATCGGCGAGCAGTGCGTGATCGCGGACCGTGCGATGTTCATCGACTTCGACCACGGCGTCGTCGAGGTTGAGCGCCCGATCCGTGTCCAGGGGATCTACATGCGCGATGTCGCGGTCGGCTCGAACGTCTGGGTCGGCTACGGAGCCTGCGTGCTGCGCGGTGTGAATGTCGGCGACAACGCGATCCTGGGCACGTCCACTGTCGTCACCCGCGACATCCCCGCCAACGCAGTCGTCGCAGGGGTCCCCGCCCGAATCCTGCGTATGCGCGACGCGCCCTCGAGCTTGCGCTGGGGTAAGCCCGTCGAGCCCGACCCGGACGCCTGGACCACGCTCAAGCCCTAGCGTCGCGGACGTTCACTTGCTTTTGGGGACGCCGTGTACGAACATGTGTTCGTGTCGGACGAGACGCCGATTCTTCATGCCGATGCCGACGCTTTCTTCGCCTCGGTCGAACAGCGCGACGACGCACGTTTGCGCGGCCGGCCCACGATCGTCGGGTCTGGAGTCGTTTTGGCCGCGAGCTATGAAGCACGAGCGTTCGGGGTCCGCGGCGCAATGAACGGGGCTCGAGCTCGACGCCTTTGCCCCGAAGCGATCTTCGTCCAGCCGCGGTTTCAAGCCTACGTCGAGGCGAGCAAGGCCCTGTTCGAGGTCTTCCGGGAGGCGGCGCCGACGGTCGAAAGACTGTCGCTCGAGGAGGCGTTTCTCGATGTCGGCGGCCTCGCTCACATCTCGGGCTCGCCGCGCGAGATCGCGATGCGATTGCGGCGCGATGTCCGCAACCGCGTCGGCCTCCCAATCACGGTCGGGGTGGCGAGAATCAAGAGCCTCGCAAAGATGGCGAGCCGCGCGGCCAAGCCCGACGGCCTGCTCGTGATCCCGCCCGATCGCGAGCTCGAGTTCCTGCATCCGCTGGGAGTCGAAGAGCTCTGGGGGGTTGGCGCAACCACCGCGGGCAAGCTGCATCGCAGCGGAATCCTGACCGTCGGGCAGCTTGCCGAACTGCCCGAGGCCACGCTCGTCTCGATCCTGGGAAAGGCATCGCGACGCCACCTTCACGCCCTCGCCCGGTGCCGCGACCGGCGCCACGTGCGCCCGCGTCGTGGCAGGCGATCTGTTGGCTCTCAGGCAGCACTGGGCCGATCACCGAGGTCTCCTCAAGCCATCGACTCCGTGCTCATCACCCTGGTCGACCGCGTCGCCAGGCGCATGCGCGCATCCCGAAAAGCCGGCCGCACGGTGGTGGTCAGGCTGCGGTTCGCCGACTTCAGCCGTGCGACCCGCTCACAAACCCTGTCACAGGCAACCGCTGTGACCGAGACGATCCTCGCGATGGCGAGATCGCTGCTGGTAATCGCCCGGCCGATGATCGAGCGAAAGGGTCTGACGCTGATCGGGGTCACGGTCACCAACCTCGATCCGGCCCACGCCGGCGTTCAGCTCGCGCTCCCATCGCAGTCGTCGGGCAGCGCCCTCGATTCCGCGCTCGACGAGCTTCGCGACCGCTACGGGCCCTCCGTCGTGATCCGGGCGACAGCCACCCGCGAACCGGGCCTTTCGACGTACCTGCTGCCGGGCGACTAGCTCGTCCGCATCGCGACGCCGCACGTCGGGAGTTTCAGTCGCGTTCGACGTCCGACTCGGCGGCTAGCTTCTCATCGATGACGACTCGGAGTCGAACTGGGGCGCTTTCGATGCCCGAGATCGAGGCGCTGAGCGAGGCTGGAAGCTGGTATGCGAGCTACCACGCCCGCATCATCCGCGAACGGGCAAATGACAGCTCAAACTACGCGCGCACCCAGCGCGAGCAGTACTTCGCCCTGCTGTCGGGCCTCGAGAAGCTGGGAGTCAGCGTCCGTAACCCGCTCGCAGACGCCGGCACCGAGCGCCGAGCTGCGTGAAGCACAACGCCCCGGCCTACTAAGCGAGGACTTGCACTTCGGACGAAGTGGGAGTTCTGCTTTGCGTGGAAGTCCAACGTTGGAACAAAGTGCTGCTTGGCATGGAAAGAGCAACATTCCGCGACATACTGCGCGGGCGATGTCGCAGGAGAACGTGGAGGTGGTGAAGGTGGCCTATGAGGCGTTTGCCCGTGGAGGGCTTGATCGCTACATGGAGCATTTCACCGACGATGTCGTCTACCGGGCAGTCGAGGGTGCTCCCGACGAGCCCCGTCCGATCCATGGCAAGGACGCCGTGCGGGCATGGCTCCAGGACTGGATCGACATGTTCGACGGGTTCAGGATGGAGCCGGTGGAACTGATCGACGCCGGTGGGGATACGGTGGTCGCGGTTGAACGATTCGGCGGACGCGCCAAGCTCAGCGGTGTCGAAACAGATCAGATCATCGGAGACGTCATAACAATCCGCAACGGAAAGATCGCGCGTGGCCACGAGTACCCGACCCGTGAACAGGCCCTCGAAGCCGCCGGGCTGCGGGAGTAACACAGAAGTAGCGCATTGGACGAGACGCGGCCGAATCGCCACCGCGTCCCCGTTTTGTGGATACTCCACCTCGATGATTTCCACCGTGGCCGTTGGAACCGACGGATCGGAAACGGCAGACGAGGCCGTCAGGGAGGCGGCTGAAATCGCGCGACGCTTTGGGGCCAAGCTGGTGCTCCTGAGCGCCTTCGAGCGCTCGAAGGACTCGTCCGCAGCAAGGCCCCAGAACGTCGAGCTGCAGTGGGCCTCGAACTCGTCGGCCAGAGTGAGATCGATCCTCGAGCGCATCGAGGAGGACCTGGCCAAGGACGGAATTGACTGCGAGACCCGTGCCGACGAGGGCGATGCGGGCGAGGTACTCGTG
>JBKJXG010000036.1:0-4685 GCA_046716525.1 Solirubrobacterales bacterium | reverse complement strand
TCGTTTTTCAGTGAGGGGGTGGGCTTCGCGGCGGTTTGGTTGGCTCTGGGTGTCTGATCTGGCGCGGTTTGCGTGCCATGCGTGCGGTTTGAGGGGTCAGTCTGGCGTCGATGCCCGTCATGAGGAGATCGGTTAACGACAGTCGTGAATCAATCTCCTCAGGCGTGATCGGGCGCCTTGGTTCGCAGCAGTGGGGTGTGGTTTCGTGGTCGCAGTTGCGCCACCTCGGGTTCAATGGGATGGCCGTCTCGCGCCTGGTCGCACGTGGCTATCTCGTTCGCCTCTACCACGGCGTCTATGCGGTCGGCCATGAGCCGCTTCGGATCGAGGGGAGGCTGCTTGCCGGTGTGTTTCATGCTGGGACCGGCGCGGCTCTCAGCCACACGACCGCCGCCTGGTGGTGGCACCTCCTCACTGCCGAACCACGCGTCGTTCACCTGAGCACGAGGCACAGACCTCGACCCGCCCGCGACCTGCGGCTTCACCGCCCTCTCGCAGTGCATCGAGTGATCGAGCGTCGCCTGCCGGTCACGCCCGTCTTGCGAACGTTGCTAGACCTCGCCACCGTCGTCGACACGGCGACGCTTCGCAGGCCCCTCGCTGAAGCCGAGCACCGAAAGCTGATCGACCCGGCAGCCGCGCTCGTCGAGCTGCCATCGGGCCAGCCCGGGGTGAGGGGCGTCCGTAGGGCCTGCCTGCGGTCGCTGCCGGAGCTGGCTGCCGCGGAAACCGAGCTCGAGCGGCGCTTCGTGCTCCTGGTCGAGGCTGCCGGGCTGCCGCTTCCGGAGCTCCAAGTCTGGATCGAAGGCTTGCGAGTGGACGCGCTCTGGCGACCCCAGCGCCTGATCGTCGAGGTAGACGGGCACGCCACGCACGCCAATCCGCGCGCCAACGAGAAGGACCGGCGCCGTGAGCTGATCCTGCGCGGCGCCGGATTCCTCGTCTGTCGCTACACGTGGCAGCAGGTGACTCGCGACGGGGATCGGGTGGTCGACGATCTCAGCCACGAGCTTGCCGCGCGACTTCATGAGAATGCCGGAACAAACCCCGGATGCGCAACCGTTTCGCCCGGTCCTGGTGTACCTGGGCACACGCCCGGTAACGCAGGGCCTTAAGCTCAGGGCGTGCGCTTGGACGCGGGCACCGCGGAGATCCACGACTCGGTCCTCGGACTGATCGGCGAGACGCCTTTGGTGCGGCTGTCGCGCCTCGAGCCCGAGCTGCGGACCCCGCTCGTCGCCAAGGTGGAGTACATGAACCCGGGCGGCTCGATCAAGGACCGCCCCGCGGTGGCGATGATCGAGGCCGCCGAGCGCGATGGCAAGTTGCAACCTGGCGGGACGCTGGTCGAGCCGACCTCGGGGAACACGGGCCTCGGGCTGGCGATGGCGGCGGCCCTGCGCGGTTACAAGGTGATCGCGGTGATGCCGGACAAGATGAGCCGCGAGAAGATCGACACGCTGCGCGCCTTCGGCGCCGAGGTCGTCGTCTGCCCGACCGCGGTCGAGCCCGACTCACCGCAGTCCTACTACCGTGTCGCCGACCGGCTCGCGGAGGAGATCGACGGCGCTTTTCAGCCCAATCAGTACTTCAACCCGGCCAACCCGGAATCCCATTACAGCGCGACCGGGCCTGAGCTCTGGCGCCAGAGCTCAGGCAACGTGACCCATCTCGTGATCGCCGTTGGCACCGGCGGGACGATCACGGGAGTGGGCCGGTACCTGAAGGAGCAGGACCCGGGGATCCAGGTGATCGGCGCAGACCCGGAGGGCTCGATCTACTCGGGCGGGCCCGTACACCCCTACCGGGTGGAGGGCATCGGCGAGGACTTCTGGCCCGAGACCCTCGACCCGGAGATCATCGACCGCTACATCACGGTCAGCGACCGTGACTCGTTCCTAACCGCCCGCCGGCTGGTTGCGCGCGAGGGATTGTTCGCGGGCGGCTCGACCGGGACCGCGCTCTGGGCCGCCGCTCAGGTCGCGCGAGAGCTCGACGATCCTGAGGCAATGGTGGCGACGATCATCCCCGACGGCGGTCGCCCGTACGTGTCGAAGGTCTTCAACGACTCATGGATGCGCGAGCACGGCTACCTGGGCGACGCGGGCGGGCTCACGGTCGGCGACGTGATCCGCGCCCGTCGCGTGGACCGCCCCCTGCTCACCGTCGGCAGCCATGACTCGGTGGGGCAGGTGCTGGAGCTGATGCGCGAGCACGGCGTCTCGCAGGTGCCGGTGGTCTCGGGCGAGGACGGGCGCGCCTTCATGGGGACGGTCAGCGAGCGCGGCCTGCTGATGGCCTCGGCCGACCGCCCCGGCATCCTCGGCGAGCCTGTCACGGAGGTGATCGAGCCGCCGCTGCCCGAGCTCGCCGCTGAGAGCCCGGTCAACGACGCGATTCACATGCTGCTCGGCGAGCGCAAGCCGGTGATCGTGGTCGACGACGGGCGCGCGCTCGGCATCCTCGTCTCGGTCGACCTGATCGAGGCCCTGAACGCGTGAGCAAACGGATCGACACCCGTGTAGTCCACGCCGGGCTCGAGCCCGACCCCACCTATGGCTCGGTGATCCCGCCGATCCACCAGACCTCGACCTTCGTGCAGCCGGCTCCGGGGGAGTTCGTCGGCGACTACGACTACTCGCGCTCGGCCAATCCCACTCGGGCGGCGCTAGAGCGGGCGCTCGGCGAGCTCGAAGGGGGCCACGGGACGGCGTTTGCGAGCGGCATGGCGGCGACGCACGCGCTACTGACCGCGTCGCTGGAGGCAGGCGACCATCTGATCCTGCCGCTCGATCTGTACGGCGGCACCTACCGGCTCGTCGACAAGGTGCTCTCCCGCTTCGGCCTCGCATACGACCTTGTCGACCAGCGCGACCTCGACGCGGTGCGCGCCGCGCTACGCCCGGAGACGAAGCTGATCTGGGTCGAGACGCCGACCAATCCCCTGCTCAACGAGATCGACATCGCCGACGTCGTTGCGGCGGCCGACGGCCGCCCGGTGGCCGTCGACAACACCTTCGCGACGCCGATCGTCCAGCGACCGCTCGAGCTTGGCGCGACCGCCGTCCTGCATTCGACCACCAAGTACCTCGGGGGCCACTCCGACGTCGTCGGAGGAGCTGTGATCTGCGCTGACGAGGATCTGCACCAGCGCGTCCGCTTTGTCCAGAACTCGGTCGGCGCGGTGCCCGGGCCGCTCGACTGCTTCCTCGTGCATCGCGGAATTCGCACCCTCGCCCTGCGCGTCGCCCGCCACACGGAGAACGGCCGGGCGGTGAGCGAGTGGCTGCGGACTGCGCCGGGGGTCGAGGACGTGCGCTGGCCGGGCTTCTGCGGCATGGTTTCTTTCCGGCATCCAGATGCGGTCGCGCTCGTCGGCCGCACCGAGGTCTTTTCGCTCGCCGAGTCGCTGGGCGGTGTGGAGTCGCTGATCGAGGTCCCGCAGGCGATGACCCATCAGTCGGTAGAGGACTCCGACGCCGCGGTCCCCGCCGACCTCGTCCGGCTCTCGTGTGGGATCGAGGCGGCCGAGGATCTGATCGCCGATCTCGAGCGCGCCCTGGCGGGCTGAGCGGCGAACCGCCGGATCTCACTCAAAGGCGTGCGCGGGCAACGACTCGCGCGCCACGCGAGGGGATCATCGTCACGTTGCGGTGCAGGGCATGCTCGGGCTCGGGTGCGTCGGCTTCGAGGTCGAGGGCCATGACCATCTCGCGCAGGACCACCCGCTGCTCGGCCATCGCCAATGCTGCGCCGAGGCAGCGCCGAATGCCGCCACCGAAAGGGATCCACTCGTAGGTTCCGGGCTTGCTCCCGCGCCAGCGCCCGGGGCGGAACTCAAACGGCTGCGGATAGACGTCCTCGCGGTGGTGCAGAAGCAGGATGCTGATCAAGACGGGCGAGTCGGCGGGTACGGCGTAGTCGCCGAAGCGCCACGGGACCATCACCCGCCTGCCGGTCGTCGGGATCACCGGCCGTGAGCGCATCGCCTCGACGATCACGGCCTCGATCTCCTCGTCGGCGTCCTCGTCGCCGCGCACCGCCTCGCTCAGGCGCTCGTAGGCCTGCGGCGCGCGCACCAGGCGCTCCCATGCCCAGGCGAGCGAGTTCGCCGTGGTCTCGTGACCGGCGAGCACCAGGGTCAGCTGCTCGTCGCGGACCTCGCCGTCGGAGAGCGTTTTGCCGTCCTCGGCGGTGGCCCGCAACAGCAGCGAGAGGATGTCGCGCCGCTCGCCGAGGTCGTCGGCACGGCGACGATTGGCGATCACGGCGTAGGTCGGCCGGTCGAGGATCGCCATGGCGACGCGCAGAGGCCCGACGGGCTCGTCACTGCCGACGTTCATCAGCTCGCCCAGCTGAGCGATGGGCAGGGTCGAGAAGGCGGTGATGTGCTTGACCGCCGCCCGCAGGCCCGCTTCGGGCGAGCCGTGTTCGGGTCGACCTTCGATGCCGAAGATTCCGCCCATGATCACGTCGAGGGTGATCGCCTGCATCTTCGGAGCCAGCGCGAAAGGCTCGCCGAGCGGCCAGGTCGCGATCTCACGAGCGGTGACGTCGGTGATCATCTGCACGTACTCGTCGATCTCCTCGCCTTGAAATGGCGGCAGCAGCAGCTTGCGCTGGCGCATTTGACGAGCGCCGATGGCGGTGAGCTCCGAGTTCGGCCCGACGACCGGGCGCAGTTG
>JBKJXG010000035.1:0-4656 GCA_046716525.1 Solirubrobacterales bacterium | reverse complement strand
GTTCTGAGATCACGAACGGGTTCAGCGCCGCCACCGCATCACGCATCGAAGCGCCGCGCTCGAGCGCGGCCTCGAGCGAGCCGGCAAGGCTGGGCGAATAGCGCCCGAGCAGCGGCTCGAGCTCGCCGCCGACCTCGCACACCGCGATTTCCTCTTCGAGGTTGCCGATCCAGGTCAAGAGCTTCGCCGGCACCAGCGGCATGTCGCAGGCGATCGCGACCACGCTCCGACCAGCGCTGGCGCGCAGCATCGCGACGAGGCCGGTGAGCGGGTGGCGCGGCTCGTCGGGCTCGCTGAGCACGCGACAGTCGAGTCGCGGCAGCACCGAATCGGGCTTGGCGACGACGATGGGCTCGAGTCCGGCGGAGCCGACAGTGGCGACGACCCGAGCGACCAGCGGTCGTCCACCGAGCTCGACCATCGCCTTCGGCTCGCCCATTCGGCGACTCAGGCCTCCGGCGAGCACCGCTCCAACGAGGACAGCGCGCTTCACGTATTCATTGTCCCACCAAAGTACGCTCACGCCGACTTGGCTTCGCAGTTGACCGAGATCGAGGACGCGCGCCGCATGGTGCTCGAGCGAACGGCATCGCTCGGCGTCGAGCCGGTGAGGGTGGCTGACGCCGCCGGCCGCATCCTCGCCGAGGCGGTGACCAGCACCGACGCCGTGCCGAGCTTCGACAACTCGGCCATGGATGGGTATGCAGTCCGTGCCGCCGATACGACGACGGCGAGTGCCGAGACGCCCTTGACGTTGGCACTGGTCGGCGAGTCGCGAGCCGGCCATCCTGCGGGCGAGGCGATCGGCCCGGGCGAGGCGATCGCGATCTCGACCGGGGCGATGCTGCCCGACGGCGCTGACGCCGTCGTCCGCGTCGAGGACACCGACGGCGCTCGTCAGGGCCACGTCTCGATCGAGGTCGCGGTCGAGACCGGTCGAGACACCCGTTATGCCGGCGACGACATCGCCGCGGGCGACGTCGTGCTCGAACCCGGCGTCGAGCTCGGGGCGGCAGAGATCGGGGTGCTCGCGGCGGTCGGCCGCGCGAAGGTGGTGTGTGCGCGGCGCCCGCGGATCGCCGTGCTCACAACCGGCGATGAGCTCCAGGAGCCTGGCGAGCCGCTTCAGCATGGTGCTATCCGCAACTCCAACGCACATTCGCTTGCGGCGCTCGTCGCCGCGGCCGGCGCGGAGCTCGCCTTCACCGAGATCGTCGCCGATACCCCGGAGGCGACCGAGGCCGCTCTGGGCCGGGCGCTGACGACCGATATCGCCGTGATCTCGGGGGGCGTCTCGGTCGGTCCACATGACCATGTCAAGCCCGCGCTCGAGAAGCTCGGCGCGCACGAGGTTTTTTGGGGGGTTGCGCTGCGGCCGGGCAAGCCGACCTGGTTCGGCGTCGCACCGCGCCGCCAGGGCCTCGGCCCCGCGCGCGGGCTCGTCTTCGGGCTGCCCGGCAACCCGGTCTCGGCGATGGTCACGTTCCTGCTCTTCGTCCGTCCCGCGATCCGCGCCATGCTCGGCAGCGCCGACGCCGCGCCGCGCGCCACCGCGATCCTCGACGAGCCGTACCCCAAGGCCCCCGGCCGTGCGCACCTCGTGCGCTGCAAGCTCGAGCTTCGAGACGATGGCTGGCACGCACGCTCGACCGGCGAGCAGGGCTCACATGTGCTGACCTCGATGCTCGGAGCCGAGGCGCTGGCGATCATCCCGACCGAGAGCGGCGATGTCGCCGCAGGCGAGCGGGTCGAGATCGAGTTGCTGGGCAAATAGCCCGCCGACGTACGATTGCCGCATGAGGATCGAGCTGCGGCTCTTCGCCGTCTTTCGCGAGCGCGCTGGGCGCGAGCGGCTGACGCTCGAGCTGCCCGAGGGCGCCAGCGTCACCGATGCGCTTGCGGCCGCGGGTCACGAGCCTGGGCTCGGCGAGATCCTCGCGAGGATTCCCGTACGGGCTGCGGTCAACCGCGAGTACGTCGGCGACGAGACGATGCTGCGCGACGGTGACGAGATCGCCCTGGTTCCGCCGGTGAGTGGAGGCGCGACCTCGACGGCTCAGGCTAGGGTGGGGGTCGAACGGATGTCGGTGGAGCGCCTCGCAGCGGCGGTCTCGCGACCGGGGGCCGGCGCGACCGTGTTGTTCTGCGGCACTACCCGCGACGTCGACAGCCTCGACTACGAGGCCTACGTGGAGATGGCGACAGAGAGGATCACCGAGATCCTCGATCAGGCCATTGCGAGCCACGGGCTCGAGGCCGCCGCCGCCGAGCACCGCACCGGCACGGTCGTCCGCGGCGAACCGAGCGTGATCGTCGCCGTCTCTGCGGCCCATCGCAGCGAGGCGTTCGCCGGTGCGCGCGAGGCAATCGACCGGATCAAGGCCGAGGCCCCGATCTGGAAGGTCGAAGTCGACGCCGGCGAGCGGACCCCGGTCGCAGGCGTCCTCCCCCCACTCCCGCGCGATACCGCGCGGCATGAAACGCCAAACAGCTCGCCGGAATCTGCCGCTCGGCCGGATGCGCCGGGCTTGACGCACCTCGACGACTCCGGCTCGGCGCGAATGGTCGATGTCGGCGCCAAGCCCGAGACCGAGCGCCGCGCTCGCGCTGAGGCGAGGCTGCGGATGTCGCCCGAGACCGCGGCTGCGGTCGCCCGCGGCGATGCGCCCAAGGGCGACGTGCTCGGTACCGCCCGGCTCGCCGGCATCGGCGCCGCCAAGCGCACCGGGGAACTGATCCCGCTCGCACACCCGCTCGGGCTCGACTTCGTCGACGTCGAGGGACGCATCGACGAGGCCGAAGGCTTGGTGGTGCTGACGGCCGAGTGCGGCCTGACGGCCCGCACCGGGGTCGAGATGGAGGCGATGACGGCCGTTTGGGTGGCCGCCCTGACGGTCTATGACATGGTCAAAGGCATCGAACGCGGGGTCACGATCGAGGCAATAGAGCTCGTCCACAAGTCGGGCGGTCGCAGCGGCACCTGGGAGCGAGGCGGATGAGCGCGTTGAGTGAATCGCCCCGCGCCGCGGTGATCACGGTCTCGACCTCGCGCTCGCGCGGGGCGGGCAGCGACGAAAGCGGGCCGGCGCTCGCCGCCTTCGCCGAGAGCCTCGGGGTGAGCGTCGTCGGCACCGAAGTGATCCCGGACGAGCGCGAGCTGATCGCCGGCCGGCTGCGCTGGTGGTGCGACGAGGGTGGTTGCGAGCTCGTGATGACGACCGGCGGCACCGGCTTCTCGCGCTCCGACGTCACGCCCGAGGCAACCCGCGAGGTGATCGAGCGCGAAGCCCCGGGGATGGCCGAGGCGATGCGCGCGGCGTCGCGCGATCACGTCTCGCTGTGGATGGTCTCGCGCGGCGTCGTCGGCACTCGCGGGCGCACCCTGATCGTCAACTTCCCCGGCAACCCGCCGGCGATCGAACAGGCCGGCGCCGGCATCGCCGAGGCAATCCCTCATGCGTTGCGCCTCCTTGCCGGTGGCGCTCACCACCATTGAGCGCTCAGGGCGAGATACGGCATATTCGAATGCCGGTTTGAAGCGGGGCCGAGTCCTGAAGAACGCAAAAAACCCGCTCGGTGAGCGGGTCTGCGTATCGGGGCGCCCGGATTTGAACCGGACGGACGGGGTGCGCTGACGTTGCCTACCGCATGGTCAAGCGGTTGAGGTCATCTGAGGTGCCCTGAGATTCGCTCAAGATGTGACCACGAACGTGACCACGGGCGAAAGCGGCGGCGACCATTTCCGCTTCGTGTTCGCTCGGGCAATAGTCGGCATAGATCGCCGTTGTCGCCACGTCGCGGTGCCCCATGAACTCCTGAATCGTCCGCATCGCCACCCCGCCAGCGGCCAAGCGGGTTCCGTAGGAATGTCGCAGGTCATGGAAGGTGTGCGACTGATCGAGCTTCGCCGCCTTGAGGGCAGAGCGCATCCGCCTGGTGATGTTGGCCTTCGACAGCGGCTCGCCGGTCGCCGGGTGGGCAAAGACGAGATCGTCCTCGCCTTGCCAACACGAGCCTTGGAACAGCCGTTCAAGCTCGCCGCCAACTTCGCTCGTCATCGGCACCGATCTCGTGGAACGCTTCGACTTCGGCGTACCGAAAGCACCCCGCACATAGTTCTGCCGGACTCGGATACGTCCTGCGACCCAATCCACGTCACGCCAGCGAAGCGCGGCCAACTCGCCCTTGCGAAGCCCTGTCATCGCCGCCGTGAGGAAGATCGCCCTGTCGATGGCCTGGAACATTCCGGGGCGCGCATTCGCGATCAGCGCGTCGATTTCATCGAGGGTGAGGAAGCGGATCTCGGTTCGCTCGGGAACGGCGGGGAGGTCGATCTTGTGGCAGGGATTCGAGCTTGCCCACTGTCGCTTGATCGCGAAGGTGAGCAGCGCCGAGAGGGTAGCGACGATGTTGCGGATCGACTTCACCGCAAGGCCCTGCCCTCCAAGGTCGCGATCAGATCGGCGACGTGCTCGGAGCGGGTTCCTAAAAAGGCGACGATGTTGGCGGCGGTGAGCACGGTCGCAGCCTATGCGTCGCGGTAGAACGAGACCCGCCCCCCGTGCCGGAAAACGGCGGGCGGGCGGGCGGTTCGTTGGGCTCCAGTGAACTCAGGAAAGCTTCCTGCCTCCTCGTTACGGGGCGGTGGTCGTTCCC
>JBKJXG010000034.1:0-13831 GCA_046716525.1 Solirubrobacterales bacterium | reverse complement strand
GCGATCGCGAGCGCGTCGAGCGGACGGCGCTCGAGCAGGCCGAGCCAGCCACCGGTCTCCGCGTGGTCGGAGCCGCTGCACGGCGGGTCGCCGAAACGATGCTGCATCGAGAGCCGCTCGGTGAACGGTGGCGGATCCGGACGCGGAAACTCATCCGAGCTGCCCCGACCTCGCCGAGCGACAGATTCCGACTCACCATCCGCCGTTTGCTGCCGCTCGGCCATGGATGGATTCGGGCGGCGGGCTTCGTCTGGCGGTTCGACTTCGGGCATTGGCGCCTCGTCGAGCAGGGGACCGTCCCAGGGCACCGAGTAGGCGGCGAGGGCGAGCGCGATCAGCTTGCCGGCCTGCGAAAGGCGGCCGCTGACGGTCGAAAGCGAGCGTCCCTGGCGCTCGACCGTGGCGCTGACGCTCACCGGCCCGGCACTCGGCGCGCGCAGGAAGTGAGCGGTGACTGAGCGCGCCGTGCGGCCTGCGTCGGCGACCGCGAGCTCGAGGCCGCGCATCAGGATCGCCATCACGTAGCCGCCGAGGGGCCCACGCGGGGTGTCCCAGCCCGGCTGGATCGTCCCGGCGAAGCTGTTGTTGCCCGCCGGGATCAAGGCCGTCGCCTGATCGAAGCTCATCGGGCGCGAGACGATAGTGAGCCGAGAAGGATTCGATGACGTGCCCATTAGGCTGATCTCGATCAATCCGGGTAGGTAAGCGAGACAGACGCGAACAAATCGACGAACAGGAGCGCAATGAGCAATACCGTAGGTCTACTGGTCACTTTGGAGGCAAAGGCCGGCAAGGAGGACGATCTCAAGGCCTTCCTCGAATCCGGCGCGCAGCTCGCCGAGAACGAGGAGCAGACGAACGTCTGGTTCGCGCTCCGGCTTGGGCCGACGACGTTCGCCATCTTCGACGGCTTCGCGGACGACGCCGGCCGCGATGCTCACCTCAACGGCGAGATCGCCGCGGCTCTGATGGAGAGCGGGCCCCAGCTGCTCGCCGCCCAGCCGAAGATCGAGAAGGTCGAGATCCTCGCCGAGAAGGTGCGTGGCTGATTCGCCACCTATCGGTTCTGCTGGAGTGCGTCGTGCGATGAGCGCCACGCCGCCGGCGGAACTCGACATCGAAGCGATCCGCGCCCACTTCCCGGCGCTGAAACGGCGCCTCGGCGGGCGCGTGGCCGCGTACTTCGACGGGCCCGGTGGATCCCAGGTGCCGGCCGGGGTTATCGCGGCGGTCGCCGGCTATCTCGTCAGCTCCAACGCCAACAGCGGTGGCGAGTTCGTCAGTTCGCGAGAGACCGACGCGATCCTCGCCGAGGCGCACCGGGCCGCTGCCGATCTCGTCGGCGGCGAGCCCGACGAGATCGCCTTCGGCGCCAACATGACAACGCTCAATTTCCTGCTCTCACACGCGGTGGCACGCATCCTCGAGCCGGGCGACGAGGTGATCGTGACGCAGCTCGATCACGACGCCAACGTCAGCCCGTGGTTTCGCGCCGCGGAGGATCGCGGGCTGGTGATCCGCATCGCGCCGATCAGCGCCGACGGCTCGCTCGACGTGAAGGCGCTGGAGGCGCTGATCGGCGAGCGCACCCGTGTCGTTGCATACACCCTCGCCTCGAACGCGCTCGGCAACATCACCGACTCGCCGCGAATCGCCGCCGCGGCACACCGCGTCGGAGCGCTTGCATGGGCCGACGGCGTCCACCTCGCGCCGCACCGTAGGCTCGACCGCGCGCAGCTCGACGCCGACGTCCTGCTGTGCTCGCCGTACAAGTTCTTCGGGCCCCACCTCGGCCTGGCATCGATCCGCCGCGATCTCGCCAGGAGCCTGCCGGCCGACCGCGTGCGCGCAGCCGACAGCGAGCCGCCCGGGCACCGTTTCGAGACGGGAACACTGAGCCACGAGGCAGTCGCCGGAACGACCGCGGCGATCGACTACCTGGCCGGCCTGGCGGGCACGGATGGCGAGCGCCGTGGCCGCCTCGACCGAGGCTTCGCCGCGATCCGCGCCCACGAGGACGACCTCACACGCCGTCTGCTCGGGGCGATCGCCTCGATCGATCGCCTGCACCTGCACGGGATCAGCGATCCCGACCGCGTCGGCGAGCGCACTCCCACTTTTCTGATCGAGATCGAAGGTAAGACGCCGCAGCAGCTCGCGGCGGGGCTTGGCGAGCGCGGCATGTTCGCCTGGCATGGCCACTTCTATGCGCTCGGCCCGATGCGTGCCCTCGGGCTCGGCGAGCGAGGCGGCCTGCGCGTCGGCTTCTTGCATTACACGAGCGCCGAGGAGGTCGACGACCTCGCCGTGGCGCTCTCGGCGCTGGCGTCGGCCTAGGCCGACGCTTTCGCGCGGCGCCAAGGACGGCGGGCGCGCTTTCGGGCCTTGAGGATGCGATGGGCGGCGTTGTGGCCCGAGCAGCCGGTGACGCCGCCGCCGGGGTGCGTTCCCGCGCCGCATAGATAGAGCCCGGCGACGGGTGTCGCGTACTGTGCCATCTCGGGGTGGGGGCGCATGAAGGCCATTTGGTCGAGGCCCTGCTCGCCTTGGAAGATCGAGCCTCCCTGGAGGCCGAAGATGCGCTCGAGGTCGGGCGGCGCCAGCACCTCGCGCTCGAGCACGGCATCGGGCAGGTTGGGCGCGAACCTGCCGAGTTGCTCGACGCAGGCGTCGCCGTAGCGCTCGCGATCCCCTGGGGCCCAATCCTCTTCGTTCGGCGGGCCGTACTGCGTGAACATCGTCATCACCCAGCGGTCGTCGTCGGTCAGAGTCGCATCGACGGCCGAGGGCAACTCGGCCTCGACGTAGGGATGCTCGGCCGGCTTGCCGAGCGTCGCGTCCTGCCAGGCCCGCTCGAGATAGTCGATCGAGGGGCAGATGTTGACCCCCGCGGTCATCATCATCTGCTGCTCGTCCTCGGTCACTCCCTCATAGCGCGGCGCCTCGGCGAGAAGCAGGTTGACCTTGACTGAGCCGCCGCGGGTCCGGTAGCGCTCCATCTCCGCGCCGATCTCCGCCGGGAAATGCTCGCGCCCGGTGAGCTCGAGCACGGTCGTCTTCGGATGCGCGCCGGAGGCGACGATCGGGGCGCGAAGCTCACTCCCGTCGGCGAGCGTGACGCCGATCGCGACGCCGTTTCGGACGTCGATCGAGGCGACCGCGGCCTCGGTGCGAATCTCGGCTCCGGCGCTTTCGGCCGAGCGCGCGATCGCGTTCGAGATCGCTCCCATCCCGCCGACGACCTGGCCCCAGGCGCCCTCGATCCCGTTGCACTCGCCGAGCGCGTGGTGCAGGAGGTTGTAGGCGGTGCCCGGCGTGCGTGGCCCGGCCCAGACCCCGACGACACCGCTGGATGCGGTCGAGCCCTTGAGGCCGTCGAGCTCGAAGTAGTCGTCGAGCAGGTCGCCGACCGACATCGTGAAGACGCGGACGAGCTCGTGGACCTCGCGCTTGGAGAAGCCGGCGGCTCGGCCCGCCTCGCGCAAGAGCGCCACCAGGTCGGCCGGATGCTTGGAGCCGAGCGCAGGGGCTTCGCGCAGCATCATCGGCTTGACGAAACGCGCGGCTCGCGAGAACAGCTCCTCGAACTTCGGGTAGGCCTCGGCGTCCTTTCGTGATTGCTTGGCGATCGAGGCGGCGGTGCGCTCGATCTCGTTGTGAAAGAAGATCGGTCCCTGCTCGGTGAGCGAGACGTAGGCGGGATCGAGCGGGATCGCCCGGTAGCCGAAGTCGGCGAGGCGCAGGTCGGAGACGATCTTCGGCTGCAGCATCGAAACGACGTAGGAGGCGCGGGAAACGCGAGCGCCGGGCCACAGCTCCTCGGTGACGCAGGCGCCGCCGAGGATGTGACGGCGTTCGAGCACGACCGTCTTCAGCCCGGCGCGGGCGAGGTATGCGGCGGTGGTGAGCCCGTTGTGGCCGGCGCCAACGACGATCGCGTCGTAGGAGCCACCCCCCGAGCGCGGCACTGCGTTGCGGTTTGCGGCGGGCGAGGCGGGTGCGGCCGTGGTCGTCTCCATGGCGGCAACCTATCACCTTGTTCAGTTGACTACAAGGTCAACAAATGATGAGAGTAGGCCCGGCGGGACCTCTGGCTAGGTACGCGCGATCGCATCGAGCGCGACCGCGCCGTCGGGGCGCGCGACGACGGGGTTGAGCTCGAGCAGTGTGAGGCCGTGATCCGTGAGCAGCTCCCCGACGCGCGAGGCCAGCGCCGCGAGCGCGGCGAGGTCGACAGCCGCACCGCCGCGAGCGCCGCGGAGGGCGTCCGCGGCGCGCAGGCCGCCGAGCGCTCGCTCGATACGCGCAGGGGACGCGGACAGCGGGATCACCGCGACATCGTCGAGGCTCTCAGTCCAGATCCCGCCGAGGCCGATGACGAGCACTGGAATCACCGCGTCGGCGCGTGCGGCGACGAAGAGCTCGACGCCAGGCTTCTCCATGCGCTCGACGAGCAGCTCGGCACCGTGTGCCTGCGGCAGCGCGATCAGCCGTTCGGCCGCCGCGAACACCGCCGCGGCGTCGGGGAGGTCCAAGACGAGCGCTCCGGCGTCGCTCTTGTGCTGGATTGCGGCTCCAGAGAGCTTCAGCGCGACCGGGTAGCCGATCTCGCTCGCCGCCGCCACGCATTCCTCAGCCCCCGAGGCCGGCGCTCCCCGAGGCACGGCGATGCCGCCCGCCCGAAGCATCGCCTTGGCCTGCGCTTCGCCAATCCAGCCGTCGCCGTTCGTAGCCCGCCCGGCGGCTGCCTGCGAGCGCCGAGTCGCGCCTGCGATCTCCCGCATGCGGGCGCCATCGCCGGTTGACGCTCGCAGCGCCTTGGCACAGACCAGCGCCGTCGAGAGCCCGGCGATCGCCGGAACTCCGCGTTCGCCGAGCTCGCGGGCGGCAGCATCGTCGAGCAGATCAGGAAGCGTCGATGCGAGCATCGGTGCAGCGTCTGAGTCGAGGGCCCCAGCGGCGAGCGCCTCGCGCGCTGTGCGCCACTCCTCCTCGTGTTCGCTGGCGAGCCCGTGCGGTTGGTCGAAGCACAGCAGCACCTGATCGATCGCCGGGTCGTCGCCGACCGTGGCCGCGATCGCGTGCAGGCGATCGCCCTGCGACCAGATCAACGACGTGTAGTCGAGCGGGTTTGCGACCGTGGCCGCATCTGGGAGCAGCTCGGCGAGGCGCCCGCAGCTGGCCGGCGAGAACTCGGGCAACTCGAGGCCCAGGCGCTGCGCCTCGTCGGCCGCCAGCCCCGAATCGCCGCCCGAGCAGGTCAGCACTGCGAGGCCGCCGCCTTGCCGGGGGCGTGCCTTGTGCTGCGCCAGCGCCTTGGCGAGCTCGAGCAGCTCGTGCGGGTCCGAGGCCCAGATCGCCCCCGCCTCCTCGATCAGCGCGCGGAAGATTCGCTGCTCGCCGGCGACGGCACCCGTGTGGGCGGCGGCCGAGCGCGTGCCCGCCGGCGAAGCGCCGACCTTGAGCACGGCGACGCCGACCCCGCGGTCGGCGCAGATCGCCAGCGCTTCGGCGAGCTTTGCGCCGTCGCCGTCGGACTCGCAGAACATCGCCACGGAGCCGACGCCGTCGCTCGCGGCAATTGCGGCGAGCCAGTCGCTGGCATCGAGCACGGTCTGATTGCCGGTCGAGACCAGGGTGTGAAAGTCGATCCCCCGCCGCGAGCCGATCGCGTTGACGGCGACGTTGCCGCTCTGGGAGATCATCGCCACCCTGCCGGGTCTGAGCTCGCCAACCGAATCCCCCCATAGCGGGGCGCGGGCCCCGACCGCGACGATCCCGTTGCCGTTGGGCCCGCAGCCCGCGAAGCCTGCGCCGAGAGCGAGATCACGAAGCTCGGCTTCGAGCCCGAGTCCGCTCGAGACCTCGCCGAAGCCGGCGGCGAAGACGATCGCGCCGCCGCAACCGGCTGCGATCGCTTCGGCGAGCACCGCGTTGACGCCGGCGGCCGGGATCGCGACGACGACCGCGTCGACGGGCTCGGGCAAGTCGAGCAGGCTCGGTACGCAGTCGCGCCCGTGCACCTGCGTGCGGGTGGGGTGGACTCCCCACACAGGTCCGGCAAATTCCGCGCGCTCGAGGTTTCGCAGCACGGTGTCGGCATACGATCCGGGCCGGTCGTTGGCGCCGACCACGGCTACCGATCGCGGCGCCAGCAGCCGATCGAGACGCTGACTGGGAGTTACGACCGAGCGGTCAGTTCCCCCTCTCATGGCGGGGTCAAACGACCGCTCGCGCGCTCAGTGGAGGATCGCCTCGACCCCACGTCGTTCCAGTCCCCGGGCGACGATCAAACGCTGGATCTCGCTGGTGCCCTCCCAAATCCGGTCGACGCGCAACTCGCGCAGCAGCCGTTCGGCGACGTTCGAGCGCACGTACCCGCGCCCGCCGAAGGCCTGCACGCAGCGGTCGGCGCAGCGCCACGCCGCTTCGCTGGTGAACAGTTTCGCCATCGAGGCCTTGTGGTGGACGATCTTGGGGTCCGCCTCGGCGTCGGCAAGCGCCGCGACCGCGAAGGTGAGCGAGCGGCCGGCGGCGGCATCCGAGGCCGAGTCGGCGAGCGGAAAGGACACGCCTTGATGGTCGTAGAGGCGAGCCCCGCCCTGGCTTCTAGCGGTGGTCCAGGCGACGGTCTCGTCGAGCAGCCGCCACATCGCTCCGCCGCACCGGGCGGCGATTCCGAGACGCTCCTCTGTGAACCAGGCGCGCTGCACGTCATCACCGCCTCCGATACCCCCGATCACATCGCTTTCGGCGATCTCGACGTCGGTGAAGCGGATCGTCGGATGGCCGTCGGGGTAGTTGTGGGTGAATGCGGGATCGTCGACGATCTCGATCCCGTCGAGCGCATGGTCGACGACGAACAGGGTCGGCAGTCGTTCGCCGGCGTCGACGACGTTGGCCATGACGACGTAGACGGCCGCGTGGTCGCCGCCCGTGACGAACCACTTCTCAGCGTTGAGGCGATAGCCGGCGTCGGTGCGCTCGGCCGTCGCCGCGATCTGGGACGGGTCGGAGCCCGCGTCGCGTTCGGTCACCGCGTACGCGTCTTTGAGCTCGCCCCGCAGCGCCGGTCGCAGGTAGCGCTCGACGTGTTGCTCGCTCGCCTGCGCCCAGACGTTGTAGGCCTGGGGCACGTGCCAGTGGATCGCGTTGGTGGTGCGCCCGAACTGCTCCTCGACCAGCGCCCATTCGGTCCGCGTCCAGCCCTGGCCACCGTGTTCGACGGCGTGCATCCCGCCGGCGAGCCCGGCGTTGACGGCCTCGTGCTTGACCTCGGCGACGACATCGTCGGGCAGCCGCCCACCAAGCGCCTCCGCTCGCTCTTCCAGTGGCATCAGCACGTCTTCCGCGAAGCCGCGCGCCCTCGCCTGAAGGTCCGCGGAACCCCGATCAGACGCGGTGCCCCCCGAAGGCGGAGCCGAGGACGCGGGCGGAACGCCAGGTAGTTTGCCCGGAGGCGAAGCCGAGGGTACGGGCGCAAAGTGGGCTGTGCCGGGCTTGACGGACATCCGCGGCTCAGACTAACATGCGATTGACTACAAGGTCAATGGACGCGCCGATGACGAGAACCCTGCCCCTGGATCCGCGCGAGGTGACGCGCACGCTCGCACCGGTCGAGCGGGCAACGATGCTGCCGCCGCGCGCGTTCGCCGATCCCGAAGTCTTCGACTGGGAGCTCGACAACATCTTTCGCGGCTGGGTTTGCGTCGGCCACGTCTCCGCCGTGGGCGAGCCCGGCAAGTTCGTCACCCGCGAGCTCGGCGGCGACAGCGTTCTCGTGATTGGGGGTGGCGACGGCACCCCGCGTGCCTTCCTCAACGTCTGTCGCCATCGTGGCGCCCGCATAGTCGAGCAGCCCCAGGGTCAGGTGCGAAAGCGGCTGCGCTGCCCCTATCACGCCTGGTCGTACGACCTCGACGGCGAGCTACGCGCCGCGCCGCACATGGACGAGGTCGAGGATTTCGACTTCTCCTGCTGGGGCCTGCTGCCGGTGCGCCTGGAGGTACGCGGCGGCCTCGTGCTCATCGACCTCTCGGGTCAGGCCCCCGCCATCGACGAGCAGGTGGGGACCCTGCTCGGCCATCTCGAGCGCTATCGCCTCGCCGAGCTCGAGCGAGCGACCGAGATCACCTACGACGTCGCCGCCAACTGGAAGGGAATCGCCGAGAACTACAACGAGTGCCTGCATTGCCCAGGCGTGCATCCGGAGCTCAACGCCCTCTCTGACTACATGAGCGGAGAGGAGGTTCCCGGCGAGGGAGCGTGGTGCGGTGGCTCGATGACCCTACGCGAGGGCACGACGACGATGGCGTTTCAGAACAACGGGCACTCCGGCGGGCGGCCGCCGATCGAGGGGCTGGCCGACACCGACGTCAACAGCGTCTTCTACTTCGCCCTGTTTCCCAACGCGCTCGTGTCGCTTCATCCCGATTACGTGATGCTGCACACCCTGTGGCCACGTGCCGCCGATCGCACCGAGGTGATCTGTGAGTGGTACTTCGAGGCTCGAACAGCCGCGAGTGCGCAGTTCGATCCCTCCGACGCCGTCGACTTCTGGGACACCGTCAACAAACAGGACTGGTACGTCTGCGAGCTGACGCAGAAGGGGGTGCGCACACGCGGCTATACCGCTGGCCGTTACTCCGCGGAGGAGGTCGATGTCCACGCCTTCGACCTGATGGTCGCCGAGCGTTACATGAAGGCGCTTCGCTCCGAGTCCGAAGTGCGTGCGTGAATCGGATCGCCGACAAGCTCGGTGAGGTCGGGCTGCCCGAGCCGGTCGCGGCTCTCGCCGAGCGCGACTGGGATGCGATCGTCGTCGGTGGCGGTCACAACGGCCTCAGCGTGTTGCCAGTGCGGCGCCTTGGTCGGCGAGCACGGCGGCGGCCGCGTTGCGGCTGTTGGCCGCGGCGGTGACGAGGCCAAGGTCAGTGTCGAGATCAGCGCGCAGCGCTTCGTCGTCGAAGGTGACCAGGTGGTCGCCAAGGGGCCGGTGGTCGCGCGTGTGCAACGACCCGACGGGACCACGACCACGGTCGAGCAGCAGATCGAGCTCAAGCTCAAGCCGACCAGCAAGTGCCGCATCCTCGAGCTCAATCTCGCGAAGCTCTACCTCAACCTCCTCGGTCTCGAGGTGAGGACGAGCGCGATCAACGTCGAGATCACCGGCGACGCGAAGCAGACACTCGGCAAGCTCTTCTGCAGCCTCTCGGAGGGACTGAAGCTCGACAAGAGCGTGCTCGCCAAGCGCAGCGCTCGCTCGCTCAACAAGGAGCTCGATGGCAGTCCGCTGTCGATCCTCTCGCTCAAGGTTCCGGTGCGTCCGCAGCAGCAGAACGCGAGCTCGCGTCCGAGCCGCGGTGAGGTGCCGCCGCCAGCCCCGGGCAGCTGCGAGGTTCTCGACCTGCTGGTCGGGCCGCTGCATCTCGACCTGCTCGGCCTCGTCGTCGACCTCTACGGACCGAGCCGGACCGAGGCGGTTCGAGTTCTGGTCACGGCCGACCCCAACGGCGGTGAGCTCGGGCAGACGTTCTGCGAGGTTGCCGCTCAGCCGTAGGCGATAGATCAGCCATGGGCTGACGGGAAATCGTGGCGGTGGCCGGCGCGTCTCGCCCGGCCGCCGCTCGATCTCCTCTCGCGCAACTGAAGGTAGGCTCGCTTGGTGGCGGCGAACGCACGTGAACGCATCCTCGAGGCTGCATGCGATCTGATCGCTTCGGACGGCATCGACGACGTTCGCATTGCCCGGGTGGCGATGCGGGCGGGGGCCTCGAGCCCCCTCGTGCACCACTACTTCTCCACCCGCGAGGAGCTGCTGGCGCAGGCACTGGTCCACTCGTTCGAGAGCGCCGGTGACGAACGTTTCGGCACCGAACCCGACGAGCAGCCCGCGAATGCCACGGCAGGGCTCGCCCTCGCGATCGAGAGCTGCCTGCCGGTGCCAGGCACCCAGGAGCGCGACTGGACGCTTTGGGTTGAGCTCTGGCTGCGAGCGGTTCGCGATCCCGAACTGCGTCACGTCGCCGCCGACCTCTATCGCCGCTACCACGAATGGTTCGCCTCAGCGATCGGCGCCGGACTCGAGAGCGGCGAGTTCGAGTCCACCTGTTCTGCCGATGAGCTCGCCGATCTCGCCATCGCCGTGATCGACGGAGCGGGCGTTCGTGTCTTGATCGGTGACCCGAAGCTCGGGATCGCCGCTGCTCGCGAACTCGTCGCCCGCGCATTGGCGAGCGAACTGGGGATCGAGCCCGCGGCGTTGGTGGTCGCTGCCCAGACCTAGCTGCGCTCGACCAGGCCTAGGTGTGGTGGTGGCCCTGCTTTCGCAGCTGCCAGATCGCGATACCGGTGCACACGGCCGCTACCGCCGCAAGCACGATCAGCAGTGCGTTGGGCCCTCCACCGTCGCTGCCTGCGGACCTGACGGCGGTCGCCGATTGGCTGTCGCCGGCGCCGTCGTCACCCGTGCCCTCCGGCAGCGGACCGAGGTCGTACTCCTCGCTGGCGGCCTGCGCCGCGACTGCGCTCGACGGTGCGAGCGCGACCGTGGCGACGAGCACGCAACCGAGAATTAAAGCTGTCCGCCTGAGCCCGAGGCGTTCGCGCGGCCGGTGAGTTCTCATTGGTGACCCTGCGTCTGTTCCTGCGATTCGATGGCGGTGTTGAAGCCCCGAACGCAGAGCCCCACCCGGTTGCAAGGGTGGACGATATCCGGCCGGGCGGCGTGGTGCACGTCTCGACTACGGCGCTTTCGCCAATCGATCACGTTTGTGACGAGGCGGCGGCCAAGCCTCTGGTCGGCTTTGCCTGGCCTCGGAGCTTGCACGCAGAACCACACCGCGCGATACTTGAACCGCCGTTCAGCTTTCATCTGCCGGAGAGGAAGATCATGAGGCCACAAGTCGCAAACGCAAGGCGGGGAAACTGAGTCCGCGTCCGCAGATCGATCACATCCGCAAGCCGCAGCTGCTCGATGCCGCAGCGGCCGTGATCGCTGAGCGCGGCATGGCGGCAACGCGCATCGTCGACGTCGCCGAGCGCGCGGGCACGAGCCCGCCCGGCGTCCTCTACTGGTTCGGGTCGCGCGACGAGCTGCTCGCGGAGGCGCTCGGCTCGGCGGAGCGGAACTTCCACGACGAGCTCGCCGCGCAAATCGAGCCGCTCGAGGATCCGCGCGCTCGGCTCGCGACCCTGATCGAGCGTTCGGTCGGCGGTGACGAGTGGGTGCTGTGGATGGAGATCTGGATCCTGGCGCTCCGCGACCCGGCCATGAGCGAGACGCGCCAGCGGCTCGACGACGGCTGGCGCGCGCAGATCGCCTCGATCATCGGCGACGGTCAGGCATCGGGCTACTTCTGCGGCCCCGACCCCGAGCGGGTGGCGCTCGAGCTCGCCTCGCTGATCGACGGCCTTGCCGTCCAGGTGGCGCTCGGCGATCGGCTGGTCACCGCGGAGCTGATGCGAAGCACCTGCATCGAGGTCGCCGAGCGGTTGCTCGAGGCCAAGCTGCCTGCGCCGGCGGAGGCCGCCGCGTGAGCTCGCTCTCGCGCCGTGAGCTGCTCCAGGCCGGCGCCGGCCTGGCATTGGCCGGCCACGGGCTCGCCGGCTGCACGGTCGAGCGCCAGGTCGACCGCTCGGCTGAGGGGCGGATCATCAAGCCTGAGGTCGATGGCGACCTGCTGATCTACAACTGGGCCCAGTACATGGACCCGGCACTGAAGAAGGAGTTCGCCGAGAAGTACGGGGTCGAGGTCAAGGAGGTCAACTTCGACAACCTCGAGGCGATGGTGATCAAGCTCCGCAGCGGGGCGAGCTACGACCTGATCTGGCCGAGCACCGAGTACGTCGACCGGCTCAACGCGGAGGGCC
Source organism: Solirubrobacterales bacterium (assembly GCA_046716525.1). Classification (GTDB taxonomy): domain Bacteria; phylum Actinomycetota; class Thermoleophilia; order Solirubrobacterales; family 70-9; genus WHSW01. Next base: position 1,960 of record JBKJXG010000034.1, on the reverse strand, counting down.
TGCTGGCCCGCTTCGATCGCGGCCTGCTGCGCAACAACGACAACATCTCGAGCTTCTACGACGGCCCCTGGTGGGACCCGGAGAACGAGCTCTCCGTGCCCTACACCTATTACACGACCGGGATCGCCTGGCGCGAGGACGAGGTCTCGGGGATGACCGGTTCCTGGAACGACCTGCTCAACCCCGACGGCGAGGGCCGGATGTTCATTCTCGACGACTTCCAGGAGGCGATCGGCGAGGCCAACCTGATCAACGGCTTCGACCTCAACACCCCGGATCCCGCCGAGCTGGAGATCTCGAAGGAGACCCTGCTCGACCAGAAGGAGAACGCGCGGGGTTTCTCCACCAACTCCGTCCAGAACCTGGTCTCCGGGACTGCCGTGCTGCACCAGGCCTGGAACGGCGACATCGTCAACGTCCGCAACCAGGTCGACGAGCCCGAGCTCTACCAGTACGAGACCTGCTCGGAGGGCGTGCCCGTCGGCACCGACCTGATGGCGATCCCGATCACCTCGAAGAGCCCCGGGACGGCGATGCTGTTCATGGACTGGATCATCGATCCAGAGAACGCGGCCCGCAACGTGAACTGGAACGGCTACCCACAACCGGTCGAAGGCGGCAAGCAGGCGTTTGCCGAGCTGGTCAAGGAGGAGCCCTCGATCGACGTCGACCTCGAGGCGCTGGACGACTCGGCGCTCGAGTACCGGCTCGAGGATCCCGAGGCACGGCGGCTGTGGACGGACACCTTCACCGAGGTGAAGGCGTCGTGAGGGGGAGCCCGAAAGGGCGGAGCCGCGCCGCGCTGCCGTTGAGGCGCCTGTCCGTGATGGAGGCCGTCGCCGGTTGACCGCGGGGGGCTTCTGGAACCGGTTCCTGATCCCGGGGGCGGCCTGGCTGCTTCTCCTGTTCCTCGTCCCGCTCGTCTTCGTCCTCGCACTCTCCTTCGGCTTCGTCGACGATCTCGGCCGCGCGGTCTACTCGACCGAGCTCGCCAACTACGCCGACGCGTTCGACCCGACCTACTTCCCGGTCCTGCTGCGCTCGGTGCTCTACGCGCTCGCGACGATGGTGCTCTGCCTCGCGATCGGATACCCGGTGGCCTATTACATCGCCCGCTTCGGCGGCCGGTACCGCAGCGTGCTGATCGCCCTGCTCGTCCTGCCCTTCTTCGTCAACTACCTCGTCCGCACCTACGCCTGGGTCGCACTGCTCGCCGACGAGGGCCTGGTCAACAACGCGATCGTCGACCTCGGCCTGCGCGACGAGGGGATGCGGCTGATCAACACCCCCTGGGCCGTGATCGGCGGGCTCACATACGGCTACCTCGTGTTCATGATCCTGCCCGTCTACGGGGCGCTCGAGCGACTCGACCGCTCGGTAATCGAGGCGGGCAAGGACCTCTACGGCACCCGTTTACAGACCTTCCTCCACGTCACCCTGCCGCAGACCAAGCAGGGGATCCTCGCCGGCTCGGTGCTGGTCTTCCTGCCCGCCGTTGGCGACTTCGTCGCCGCCCAGCTCCTCGGCGGACCCGACACCTACATGGTCGGCAACTTGATCCAGGACCAGTTCTTCGCCGCCAACAACTGGCCCTTCGGCGCCGCCCTGACGGTGGTGATGATGCTCTTCCTCTCTATCTGGATGATCGGCTATCTGCGCTCGGCCGCGCGGGACGTCAGGGGGGCAGCCATATGAGCCTGGCCATGCCCGGGCACCCCCGGAGGCGAAGCCGAGGAGGTGGCCCGGATTCGTTCGACAAGCCGAGGTTCCTGCGCGTGTTCGCGATCGGGGTCTACCTGTTCCTGTTCGCGCCGATCTTCGTCGTCATCCTGTTTTCCTTCAACTCGATCAAGTCGCTGAACGCGTTCGAGGGCTTCTCGCTGCAGTGGTACGAGGAGTTCCTCAACGACCCGGCCCTGCGCGAGTCGCTGTTCATGTCGCTGGAGATCGCCTTCGTGAC
>JBKJXG010000033.1:0-6334 GCA_046716525.1 Solirubrobacterales bacterium | reverse complement strand
TGAGGCTCGCGGTGCCGTACGCGATGCCTGAAACTGCAAGTGCCAGGACCAGGGCCAGGGCCAGGGTCAGGCGTGACTTGAAAAACACATTCCCTCCTACGGGTGATAAATCGCGGACGTCCGGTCCGCTTTGGCGTTGTCGGTGGATCCGAAGATCGGATGACGGATGCCCGCGGCTAGCCACGGGCTGTTGGTTGAAACCCACGATAGCCCTAGAAGTTGCAGCCCGCCGCCCGGGGCATGATCTCTGCAGGGCAGATCATGGCTGCGGGTAGACATGCTGGTAGTCGCTCGTTTCGGCCGGCTCCCCGATCGAGTCGTACGGCGCCTGCTTGTTGCAAGGCGCGGGCGAGATCGCGTTCGTGTCGAGCTGGTCGACGAAAGCGAACGCCTTCAGGCGGTCGAAGAAAAGCTGGGCGGTTGCGACGTCGCCGTCGAAACGCTCGTTGAAGACAGGATCGCTCGGGGTTGCCGGGTCGAGGAACGAGCTGACGCCGTTGCCGCACTGTCGCGTCTCGAAAGACTGCAACCCGGTGCCAACGTCGAGGTAGCCGCCTGGCTTGAGGTAGGGGTTCGTCCGGCTGATCTCGAGCCGGCGCGGATAGGCGGCAAGGGCCTCGGGCGAGAGCGGAGCCATGCTGCGGACGTAGTGGACGGTCTCGTTGGCCCCGATGTCGAAGAAGATCCCGTTGCTCGCCGCGCTGAAGTTGGCGAACAGAGCCGTTACTTCGCGCCGGTATTGCCGCACGACCTCGAGCAGCGAGTTCACCTGCGCGAGCCATGGGTCGAATCGAGCCAGCAGAGGAGGCAGATCGTCATCGAGGAGCTGTCGCGTCGCCTCGAATCCGGCGGGGGCGGCTGAGATCGTACGATCGAGCGCACCGAAGAATCCCTCCAGCTCGGGCGAGAGGCGCCCAAGCTCCTGGACGGTGGGTGTCAGCTCGCGCGCTGTCGGGCGCAGGGCCGTGACCACGGGATCGGTGTCGATCGCGAACTGCTCGAGCCGGCTCAGCGTCGACCGCGACTCGCGCAGGAAAGTGGGGAAGATCGTGAACGCGGTGGCCAGGTCCTCATTTCGCTCAGCGGTCGTGGCAAAGACCGTGTTCGCGTTCTCGATCAGGCCCCGGAGCTGACCCTGGCGCTCCGAGAGCGCTTCGAAGACCTCGCCGCCGTCGCTGACGAACTGGGTCACCGCCGCGCTCTGGCTGTCGAGCACCCGCAGCGAGCGCTCGAGCTGGTCGGCAAACGGCTCGAGGCTCGCAATCGTGACCGAGAAGTCGTCGCCGCGGCCACGGAAGGCCGCCGCCTGACCCTGCATCCAGGCCTGGAAGGCAGCGCGGGTGCGGGGGTCGAAGGCACGGAAGATCTCGTCGAGTTGAACCGCCTCGGAGACCTGGGCCGAGGCCAACTCACCGTCCTCGGCGAGCGGCTCGGACTCCTCCGACCCCGGGCTGAGCTCGACGTAGGTCTCGCCCAGGAGGGTCTTCTGACGCAGGATCGCCCTCGTATCCGACGGGATCGGTGCGTAGCGCGCTTCGAGCTCGATCGTCGCCTCCGCGGAGCCCTCGTCGCCGAGCTCGATCCCCTTGACCTTGCCGACCGAGACCCCCGAGATGCGCACGTCGGACTCGGTCGCGAGCTGGGTCGCCTCGTCGAACGGGACCGTGAAGCGATAGCCCTCGGGCTTGAGCGGAATCGGGCCGCCGAAGGCGAGCCAGAGAAAGAGCGCCAGCGCGAAGCACGAGATCGCGAACCCGACGGCGATCAGGATGCGGGTAATCGTCGGCGGCCTGGTCTCCATCAGGCGCCCCTGGGCGAGTGTCGGGTGTGGGCGGCGGCGATCATGGCAGCGGGGTCAAGGGGCAGATGTCCTTGCTCTTCGGCGCGTTGGTGAGCTGCTGGAGCGTGAGGATGAAAGGCCGCGCCAGCGCAAGCTCCTCAGCGCGCTGGGCGGTGACGCACGACTGCAGCACGATCCCGCGGGCGAGCGGGCCGTTGGCGTCTTGGAGCAGCGCGACGTTGTTGCCGTTGTGGTTCAGCCATGCGGTCCAGAACAGGTAGCCCTCCTCGGGGCCGGCGGGGTTGTAGGCCCAGGCGTTGAAGAAGCGCTCGAGCTCGCCGAACGTGCGCTGGGTGGAGTCGATCGTGGAGCCGAGCGGCTCCGACGCCTGCTTGAGGTAACGGAACGCGGGCTGCACGTCACGGGCGAAGGGCCGAATCTGGTCGCGTATCGGCGCGACCGTCTCGCGCGCGAACTCTTGCGAGGCCTCTTGGGCCGGCGCGAAGGTCTGGGCGGCTGGGATCAGCTGCCGGGAAGCGGGGCCCAGCGCGAGGGCGAAGCGGTCGCCGCTCTCGAGCGCGAGCCGGGTCTCGCTCAGTGTCGAGGGCAGCTCGCGCAGCAACTCGCGCAGGCTCGCCTCCTGATTCGCAAACGACTCGAAGACCGCGTTCTGAGTAGTGACCCAGTCCGCGAGACGGGTGTCGCTGCGGCCGAGTGCCTCGGCGAGGCTGCGGAAGCTCGTGATCGAGCGGGCGATGTTCTCGCGGCGCGTCGCCAACCGCGTGTTGATCCGCGCCAGGTCGCGGCCCAAGGGCTCGAAGCGGCGCAGCGTCGCCGAGAGCTCTTGCCCGCGGCCCCCGAGCCCCTCCGCCCCTCCCTGGATCAGGAGCTGCAGGTAGGCGCGGGTGTCGCCGTCGAGCGAGGCAAGGATCTGATCTGGCTGAACGTTCGGCTTGGTCTGCTCGAGTGGGATCGTCGAGCCCTCCTCGACCAGCGGTCCGGAGCCGCCCACATCGATCTCGATCGTCATGTCCTGTAGGCCCGTTCGCGGGCGTAGCAGCATCGTCGCGTTCTCGTGGATGAGCTCCTCGTAGGGCTTTTCGATTCCCATCGTGACCACCGCGTGCCCACCCACGAGCTCGGAATCGGTGACGTCGCCGATCTCGACCCCCGCCAGGTTCACGGTTTGCCCCTGCCCTGGGATCACGGCCTGGGCAGTTTCGAACTCCGCCTTGAGCTCGAACTGGTCGTCGCCCAGGAACGGCACCCATGCCGGATAGGGCAGATGCTGCTGGGAGAGGATGCCGCCGGTAACCGCGAGCCCGACCACGATGATCACCACAACGGCAACGATCGACTTCAGGTTCTCTCTGATCAGTCGCCTCATCAGCTACGGCACCAGGTCGGGGGGGCCGGCGGCGCCTGCCGGGCCGTTGATATCGGGGATCGGATTCTCGGAGCACTGCACATCCATGCGGAAGGGCGGGGCCGTGCCGGGAAGCACGGGTTGCACACCGTCGGGCGGCTCGATGGTCGTCCCGAACACGCGCGTGTCGTTGATCGGGCCGCCCGGGTTGACGGCGGAGACGAGCTCCGGGCCCCCGCCCGGCTGCAGCCGCAGGTAGGAGCCGTTGCCGTCGAAGCCCTGTCCGGCGCCGCCGAGCTGCACGGCGCCATAGAAGAACTCCTGGAAGTTGGGCTGCCCGGTGCCGAAGCCATCGGCCGTGATCTCGGTGTCGGCGGTCGGGACCAGGTTCTCGATCGTGCAGCGCGCGACCCGGTCGGTGATCGGGAACAGGAGCTTCGAGGCCGCGGCCGTTTCGGCTAGGCCTGGCGCCGAGCCCTTGAGCAGCTGCGAGAGGCCGCCCAGCTCGTCGTCGCGAAGCAGCTGGCCGGTCTGGTCGAGCCAGGGATCGAAGGCGGCGATCGTCTCCGGCAACTCTTGGATGCCGGCCCGCGACTCACGCGCGAGTGCGCGCAGGGGCGGCAACGCATCGCTCAGGTGACGCAGCGAGACCTCGGTTTCGGCCAGCGTCGGATCGAGCAGCGCGATCGACCGCGAAAGGTTCTCGGACTCGGCCGCGAACGCCCCCGCCGTGACATTGAAGTTCGTGATCAGCTCGGGAAGCTGCTGGTCGCGCGACCCGAGCTTGGCGAAGGTATCGCCCGCTGCCGCGATCATGCCCGAGAGGTCATGCGGACGCTCGCCGAGCAGGGCCTCGGAGACAATCGCGGTGTTGCGGCCCGCCGCGCCTCCGTAGCGGAAGGCGTCATTGAGTGATTCAGCGCCCGACTCGCCCTTCACAGAGACGTCTTGATCGGCGTCGTCGGCCGTCGTCGGCTCGTAGGTCAGGGCCGTGCCATAGCCGTCGAGCAGGCGCTGCAGCCCGCGCCGCTGGGGCTCTTGAAGCAGGGCGAGGACCTCATCGAGCTGGACCGCGGTCGCCGTCTGGGTGATCGGGATTTCCCCGCCGTCGTCGAGCTCGGGGGCGCTCGGGCTGCCTGGCTGGAGATCGACGAAGAAGTTGCCCTCGAGAAACAGCCGCGGCCTGATCTCGGCTTCCGCGTCGGAGTGGATCGGCTGGCCGTCCTCTTCGACCGTGAAGGTGACCTCTGCGCCGGCGCCCGTGCCCTCGACCGCGATGACCTCGCCCACGGTGACGCCGGCGATGCGCACCGGCGCCGTCTCGCGCAGCGTCGCGGCGTTCTCGAAGGTCGCCTTGACGGTGTACCCGTCGCTCGACCAGGGAAGCTCCTTCGCGAACGCGAGGTAGAGCGAGGCGGCGAGCAAGAGCGCGACGAAAGCGCCGAAGATCCAGGGCTGTGGGCCGCGATAGTGGCGACCCCAAACGCGCGAGTCGGCAACGGGCCGGTCACGCGGCGGGTGCGCGGCGGTGCGGTCGCGCTGCCATGGCGCCCTCATCGCTTACCCCCGGAGGTCTGACTGGGAATCTGGTCGGCGGTGATGATCCCCTGGTTGCCGGGCACATTGCCGATCACCTGCTGGCCGGCCGCGTAGGGTTCGTTGCCCGCCTCGCATTCGATCGGGCTCTGCCCGGGACTGGCCGTATTCGGGTACGGGTTGTAGTGGAGGAAGTTCTCGGCGTCGCCGCCGCCATTTGCCGGCGCCGCGGAGACGGTGCCTTCGTTGTTGGGCCCCGCAGGTGGCTCGAACACCGTCACGCGCTGCCAGCGACCGGTGGTGCCCTGGCTGGTTGCGCTGGCAAGGTTGCGGAACAGCAGGCTGGCGTAGTTGCAGACCGTCTGAGCCGGGGCGATGAAGCGGATCGCGGGACCGCCGATGTCGAAGGTTTCCTGCAGGCGCGCGAGCCCCGAGCGGGCTCCGGCGTCGTCGTTGAAGCGGCGCAGCGCGCTTGCGGTCGGTGCGAGCTCGCGGTTCAGCGTCGGCGAATCCCGCAGCACCGGCACACCGACCTCGAGCGCATCGCCGATTGTCGGCGCGGTGGCCGCCAGCTCTTGGACACCTGGGCGCAGCTCGGAGAACAGCGTCGCGCTGTTGGCGAGGAAGGGCCGAATCGTCGGCATGGTCTGCTCGGCGACCGCGAATGTCGGCGGCGTCTCGGAGATCGTCTCCTGGATGAATGGCCGCGCGACCTCGGCGAGCGCGGTGAACGTGGTGTCGAGATTTACGAAGAGCTCTGCCTGGGTCTCGGCTACGGGCGCGACCTCAGCGGCAGCTGCAGTGATCGCGACGACGAACCGCTCCAAATTGGTCTCGGGCGAGGAGAGGTTCTTCATCACCGGCTCGAGCACCTCCAGCGCGCCCGGCAGCTCGCCCAGCGCCGCATTCAGCGCCGGGCCGCGTCCCGCGAGCGCATTGCCGAACTCGAACAGGTTCTCTCGGATCGCGACCTGAGTCGGCTCGTCAAACGTGCTCAGGACCTCATCGATCTCGACCGGCTCCGGCCTCGCCAAGGACAGGGGCAGCACCGAACCCGCCTCGAACCCGCTCGTCGATGTCCCCTGATTGATCTCCAAGTACTTGAGGCCGAGCGCAGAGCGGGCACGCACGATCACCGTGGAGTCCTCGGGGATCGGTTCGATCTCCTGGTTGAGCTTGAGCTCGAGGACCGCGTGCGCCTCTCCGGTTTCGGCGTCCTGCACGCCTCTGATCCCCTCGATCTGACCCACACGCACGCCCCCGATCCGAACCTCGTTGCCGGTCACGAGACCCTCGGCGTGGGGCAGCTCGGCAGAGACCCGGTAGGAGGGGACGAAGGGCAGGCCGCTGTTCGCGTTGTAGGCGAGAAAGACGGCGAGGATGACGACCATCACCGTCAGCGCGCCGATCATCGTCGGGCTCGCCGCCAAGTTCGCGGAAAGACCGCTGCCGCGCCTCATCGCCCGCGCCCTCCGCCCCCGCCGTTGCCGATCAGGAAGTCGAGCAGGTCGCGCGCCGAGCGCATGTTCGGCTCCGCGGTCGCCTCGAGATCCGGCGTAGCCTCATCGGCGTCCGATGCCGGCGGCGGCTGCGACGTCGAAGGCGCGAACTCGCTCTGAACGTCCGGCAGCGCACCGGCTGACCCAGCCGGG
>JBKJXG010000032.1:0-5040 GCA_046716525.1 Solirubrobacterales bacterium | reverse complement strand
CCCGGAGACCATTCTCGAGGCCGAGCGCGCACGGACATTTCTTTCACCCGGGACGTAGCCGGGAGCCCCGGTCGGGCTCCCGGCGCGACCGGCCAACACCGTCACGGCGGCTATCGAGGCGACCACTAGACTCGGCCGGGTGACCGGAGAGACGTCCCTTTACCGGCGCCACCGCCCCCAGGCCTTCGACCAGGTCGTCGGCCAAGAGCATGTGGTGCGCACCTTGCGAAACGCCGTCGAGCGCGATCGCGTCCACCATGCCTACCTCTTTGTCGGCTCGCGCGGCACCGGCAAGACCTCGCTCGCCAAGATCCTCGCCCGCTCGCTCAACTGCGTCGACGGACCGACGCTGACGCCGTGTGGCACGTGCGAATCGTGCGTTTCGATCGCCGCCGGCAGCTCACTCGACGTGATCGAGATGGACGCTGCCTCCAACCGCTCGGTCGACGACATCCGCGAGCTGCGCGAGCGCGTCGGCTACGCCCCCGCCGGCGGCCACTGGAAGGTCTACATCCTCGACGAGGCCCACATGCTCACGCGCGAGGCCTGGAACGCCTTCCTCAAGACCCTCGAGGAGCCTCCCCCTAACACCGTCTTCATCCTTGCCACCACCGAGCCGCACAAGGTCATGGCGACGATCGTCGATCGCTGCCAGCGCTTCGATTTTCAGCGGCCGTCGCTCGAGCAGATCGCGGAGGTGATCCGCCGCGTCGCCGCGACGTAGACGATCGAGATCGAAGACGGCGCGGTCGGTGCGATCGCGCGCGCCGCCTCGGGCAGCTTTCGTGACGCGCTCGGGACGCTCGATCAGCTCGTCTCCTATGGCGGCAAGTCGGTCAAAACCGACGACGTCCTCGCCGTCCTCGGCATCGCCGACTCCGACCTCATCCTTGCCGCCGCCGATGCGATCGCCGCCGGCGACGGCAAGGCAGCGCTGGAGACCAGCGAGCGCCTCTCGCGCTCAGGGCGCGACGTGAGCCAGTTCGCCCGCGACCTGCTCGCTCACCTACGCCAGCTGATCGTCATTCGCACCGCCGGCGAGCTTCCAGATTCCTTTTCGATCACTGCCGGCGATCCCGAGCGCCTTCGCACTCAGGCCGAGTCGCTGTCGGATCTCACCCTCGGCCGTTCGGTCGACGTGCTGTCGGCGGCGCTGACAGCGATCCGCGAGGGCGACGAGCCGCGGATGACAGTCGAACTCGCCCTGCTGCGGGCAGCGAGGCCGCAGATCGATCCTTCGCGCGAGGCCTTCGCCGAGCGCCTCGAGCGCCTCGAGCGCGCAACCACCGGCACCGCGGCGCTCGCGGCGCCGACGACCGCGTCGACGCCCGATCAGCCTGCAGCACCTGCATCCCCTGCCGCAGCCGAGGCCGGCGCCGCCCCGCCCGCAGCGGACGAACCGCAGCCAGAATCTCCAGCTTCAGCGCAGGCGACGGCGGTCGCCGACGCCGTCGACCTCGACAAGATCGTCAGCCTCTGGCCCGCGGTGATCGACCAGGTGCGCTCCTCGGGCGAGCAACTGCTCTCGCATGTGCTCGAGGCGGCGCGGCCCGTCGCCGTCAACGTCGAGGAAGCGGTGCTCGAGGTCGGCTTCCCCGCCTCGGCAGCTTTCAACAAGCGCAAGGCCGAGGCTGCGGACGCGCGCGACAAGTTCGCCGACGCGATTCGCACCATCGTCGGTGAACGACTGCGCCCGGTCTACGTCCTACTCGAAGGCGAGGAGGACGCAGAATCCGACCAGCCGGCGATGAGCGAGGACGAGTTGATCGAGATGGTCCGCAGCGAGTTCGATGCGGAGGAGTTCGTGACCGATCCCGAGCACGAAAAACGCGAAGCCAAGGAGGCTTGAAGAAGAACATGGCGAGGCTCCCTCAAGGCCCAGGTGGATTCGACATGGGCGCGATGATGAAACAGGTCCAGCAGATGCAGACCGATATGGAAGAGGCTCAGGCCAAGCTCAAGGAGGAGGTGGTCGACGCCAGTGCCGGCGGTGGCATGGTCAAGGTGAAGATGAGCGGCGACCTGCGCCTGCTCGAGATCGCGATCAACCCCGAGGCGATCGACCCCGAGGACGCCGAGTTGCTTCAGGACATGATCCTCGCTGCGACCAACGAGGCGATCCGCTCGGCCCAGGAGCTGGCCGCGACCAAGATGGGCGGCATCGCGGGTGCCGGCGGTGGCGCCGGCGGCCTCGGCAGCCTCGGCTTGCCTGGGCTGTAGAAACACCACCCTCGCGGAAAGCCGGCCGTGCGCCGGGCCGATCGCTAGCGTCACCTATCAATGTATCCCGAGCCGATCAACCGCCTCGTCGCCGAGCTCGGCAAGCTCCCGGGGATCGGCCAGCGCACCGCACAGCGCCTGGCCTTTCACATCCTGCGATCCGAGGACGGCGACGCCGCCGCGCTCTCGGATGCGATCCGCGAGGTGCGCGAGCGCGTCGGGCTCTGCGAGGTCTGCTTCAACCTCTCAGAAGGACCGCGCTGCCTCGTGTGCCAGGACTCGCGCCGCGACGCCTCGATGATCTGCGTCGTCGAGCAGCCCGCCGACGTGATCCCGATCGAACGCACGCACGAGTATCGCGGCCTCTACCACGTGCTCGGCGGCGCGCTCTCGCCGATCGACGGCGTCGATCCCGACGATCTCAAGATCGCCGAGCTCGTCGATCGCGCCGAGGCCGAGTCCGTGAGCGAGGTCGTCCTCGCAACCAACCCGACGACCACGGGCGAGGCGACGGCGCACCACGTCGCCGAGCTTCTGCGTGGACAGGTGTCGATCACCCGCCTCGCCAGCGGTCTGCCGGTCGGCGCCGACCTCGAGCACGCTGACGAGGTCACGCTCGGGCGCGCCTTTTCCGGCAGGCGTGCGGTCGCCTAGGTTCTAGTGTCCTAGCGAGGCGGCGGCACGTCGTCGCGCCGCACTTCTCGCTCGACGACGACATCGCCGCGGCGGCGGTCCTGCGAGTAGAGGAAGAGGCCGAGCAACAAGCCGACGACCCCGGCGATCATCATGATCAGGCCGATCACCTCGAGGTCGATGCTCTCGACCTCGTCGTTGATCGCGTAGCGAAGGATCGCGCCAACGGCGATCACGAATATCGAGCTGCCGATGGTCATAAAGCTGATTCCCTCCTTGGTTGCTGGACGGCGGGACAATACCCGCGCTCGTCGGCGGCTAACCGGTGCGCCGGTTGAAGCTAGGCCTCGCTGAGCCCGAACCGGGCGTGGAGGCGGCGAAGCGGCGCCGGCGCCCACCAGTTCCAGCGGCCGAGCAGGCGCATCAGCGACGGCACCAGCAGCGCTCTGATGATCGTCGCGTCGATCAGCACTGCGATCGCGGTTCCGAGCCCGACCTGCTTGATGAAGATGATCTCGGAGGTGACGAAGGCGCCGATCGCGATCGCGAACAGCAGCGCGGCCGCGGTGACGATTCGCCCGGTGCGCTCGAGTCCGGTCGCGACGGCGTCGCGGTCGCTCGCCCCCGCGTCGCGCGCCTCCTTGATCCGCGCCAGGAGGAAGACCCCGTAGTCGGTCGAGAGCCCGAAGGCGACCGCGAACAGCAGGAGGGGTTGGGTCGATTCCAGCCCGCCCTGGCTGTCGTAATTGAGCAGTCCTTCGAAGCGGCCGTCTTGGAAGATCAAGACGAGGATGCCGAAGGTGGCGACCAGCCCCAGGGCGTTCATCAGCACCTGCTTCAGCGGCAGCACGACCGAGCCCGTCATCAAGAAGAGGACGACGAAGGTGACGCCGACGACGATCGCAATCACGATCGGCAGGTGGGCGGTGAGGCTGTCCTGGAGATCGAGGAACTCAGCGGTCGCGCCCGTGACCGCGACTCCGGCGACGTCGGCGCGGATCTGCTCGACGAGGTCCTGGCTGGCCTCGGAGAGGCTGTCGGTCTTGGAAATCACGTTGATCGCGTAGACGTCGTCTTCGAATCCGGCCGGCGGCAGCACCTCCGCTACGCCCGGGAGGCCGTCGACGCGGTCGGCGATCTCCGCGGCTCCTGCCTCCTCGCCGACGTAGACGAGGTTGACCGGGGTGTCGCGAAATGGCGGGAAGTCGGCGCGAAGCGTGTCGTCGACCTGGCGCGCGCTCGTCGTCTCCGGCAGCACCTGTGCGTCGACCGAGGTGAAGTTGATCGAGAGGAAGGGGATCCCCAGGGCGATCAGCAGCACCGAGCTGGCAAGGGCGATCCGCACGGGAAAGCGCATCACCAGCTGCGACAGGCGATACCAAAAGCCTTCGCCGGTCGGCCGGGCGTCGGCTGAGGCCCGGCGTTGGAGGAAGGCCGGCGCGAGCGCATTGACGCGCTCGCCGAGCATCGCCAGGATCGCCGGCAAGACGACCAGGGCGATCACCGCCGCGATCAAGGCCACCGCGGCGCCGCCGATGCCCATCGAGTAGAGGAAGCGCTGCGGGAAGACGAGCAGCGAGGCGAGCGCGGCCGCGACGGTGAGCGCGCTGAAGAGGACCGTCCGCCCGGCGGTCGCGTACGTCCGGCGCAACGCCTCGAGGCCCGGCCCGTGGCGTTCGAGCTCCTCGCGGTAGCGCGAGATGACGAAGAGGCTGTAGTCGATCGAGAGCCCGAGGCCAAGGCCGGTGACGAGGTTGAGCGCGAAGATCGAGAGCGGCGAGACCTCGCTCGCGAGCTGGAGCAGGAAGAGCGTCAGCGCGACGGTCGCGCCACCCACGAGCGGCGGCAGGAGCGCTGCGACGACGCCGCGGAAGACCCAGAACGAGAGCAGGACGAGCAGCGGGAAGGCGATCAGCTCGGCCCGCTCGAGATCGGCCTGCACCGTGTCGGAGATCTGGGTGCCGGCGACCGCCGGGCCGCCGAGCTCGAGCCCCGGCAGCGCCCGCAGCGAAACGAGTAGCCGCTCGGTCGCCTGCTTGCGCTCCTCGTCCCCGAGCGGCCGGAACGAGCCGGCCACGTACGTTCCGGCGCGGCCCGGGATGGCGGTCGCGCTCGTGATCGCCGGCGAGGCGCGCAGCACGACGAGCGCGCGGCGTGCGTTAGCGGGCGAACCGAGGGCGATGATCC